>JAHEDM010000119.1 GCA_024641205.1 Actinomycetes bacterium | reverse complement strand
GACCGTCTGGCCGGGCTCCCACGCCGTCCGGGGTTAGAAGCTCTCGCGAAAGGCCGGCTCTCCGCTCAACTCGGGGAGCCGGAGAGGCCTGGCGGCTAAGCCATCGCGACCAGTTCGAGCAGCGAGTCGTCGAAGAAATCGACCGACCCGTCCGGCATCATCATGACCCGGTCCGGTGAGAGGCTCTCAACAAAATCGGTGTCGTGGCTCACGAGGACAACCGTACCCTGGTACAACCGCAACGCCTCGACCAGAGCTTCTTTGGCCTGCGGGTCGAGGTTGTTGGTGGGTTCGTCCAGGAGCAGCACGTTGGGTCGGGACACCACCAGCTGGCACAGAGCCAGCTTGGTCTTCTCACCGCCGGAAAGGGTGCCGGCATCCTGGTCGACCTTGTCTCCCAACAGGAAGTGACCCAGCAAGGTTCGCAGAGTCGGGTCGGGTTGATCCGAAACCTCGCGCATATGATCGAAAACGGAGATACCGGGTTTGATCTGCTCGTGTTCCTGGGCGTAGTACCCCAGCGAGGCTTTGTAGCCGACCTCGACCTCACCGAGATCGGGCGTCTCGACCCCGGCCAGAATGCGCAAGAGGGTGGTCTTGCCTGCCCCGTTGAGACCCATGATCAGCAAGCCTTCACCGCGATCGAGATCGAAGTCGACGTCCATAAACACCAGGTTGTCGCCGTAGGACTTGGCGAGCCCCGCAGCCTTCAACGGAGTACGCCCCGAAGGTTCCGGCTGCGGAAACCTAACGGCCACGTTCTTCCCGCGGCCCCGCACCTCGACCAGGTCGCGCTTGATCCGGTCGGCGCGGGTCTGGATAGTCTTCGCCTTGCGAGCCATCTTCTCGGTGGTTCCCTTGAAACGAGCCACCGTCGCCTCGAGCTGAGCGATCTTCTGATCCTGGTGGCGGCGCTCTTTCTCACGCTGTTCGCGCCGACGTTCCCGTTCAGAGAGGAAGTGGGTGTAGTTGCCGCGATACGCCTCGATCTCGCCTTGGTCGAGCGCCAACACGGACGTAATTGCCTCGTCGAGAAGTGGCAGATCATGGCTCACCACCAGAAGTGCACCCCGGTACTCCGCCAGATAGGACATCAACCAGGCCTTGGCATCGAGGTCGAGGTGGTTGGTCGGCTCGTCGAGCAACATCACCTCCGTCTCCGCGAACAGGATCCGGGCCAGTTCAACGCGACGGCGCTGGCCGCCCGACATCGTCGCGACCGGTTGTGACAACTCATCGTTGCCAAGGCCGAGGGAGGCAGCCGTCCGCTTGGCCTCGGCCTCCGCGACGTACCCACCCTTCGATTCGAACTCCTCCTGCAGGCGGGCATGGTTGCGGATCGCCCGGTCGCGCCGTTCGCCCTCGAGGCGTTCGATCTTGCGACGAGCGTCCTCGATCCTCCGCTGCACAGCACCGATCTCGCGCGCGGCCAGGATTCGCTCCAAACCGGTGGCATCGGGATGCTCGAGATCCGGAAGAGCAGCTTCCTGCGAGAAGTAGCCGAGGTTGCCGCTCCGCAAGATAGACCCGGCCGCAGGGGATTGGTACCCGACCAGGGTCCGCATCAAGGTGGTTTTCCCGGTCCCGTTGCGACCAACCAGACCCACCTTGTCGCCCGGTTGCAGACTGAAGGAAGCCCCCTCCAATAGGACGCGGGGGCCTACCTCGATACGAACGTCGCGAACAATGAGCATGAGCGAGGAAAGGCTAGCTACCCCGAGGCTTTGTCCGGAGGCCATACCTCAAACACCCACGGGCAGTTCGGGCCGACCGGCCCTGGCACGGCCGGTCCGGCGGTGCGACACTTGACCGGAAGCTGGAAGGGAGATCATGTGGCCAGGCCGGCCAGAGTGATCGTGGCGGTTCTCGCCGGGGTGGTCGGCGCGTACGTAGGCTTCTGGATCGCCAACCTGACAGGCTGGAGCGGCAACGCCCGGTGGCCTCTCGACCCGCGGGGTGGGGCCGGAACCCTGCTGCTGGTCATCGCCCTGGTGGCAGCTGCGGCCCTGGCCACCGGAGCAGCGCTTGGACTCATCCCGACCGTCACGTACCGGAAAGTGGCAACGGAGGGCATCCAGACAACCGCAGCAATCGTCGAAGTCTGGAGAACCGGGGCGATCACCCATGACATGGGCGAGGTGCTTTCCGAGTATGGGTTGGTGCTCGAGGTCCGTCCCCCCGCCGGTTCTCCCTACCGGACCAGAACCAAGACGATGGTCACAACCGGTGCCGAGGGCAGCTATCTACCCGGCATCAAGGTCATGGTCAGATACCACCCGACAACACCTCGCAAGGTTTTCGTCGTTGGACCCATTCAGCAGACCTCAGATAACGACTAGGTTCGACCGCCGAGATAGTGGAACCAGAGGATCCGGGCGGCAACTGATCGCCACGGTCGCCACTCCTCGGCTACTTCAACCATTTCGTCGTAGGAAGGGCGGGTTTGCATGCCCTTCACTTCGCGTACGGCGGCCTGCAGCGCAATGTCACCAGCGGGCCATACGTCCGGACGGCCCAAGGCCATCAAGAGGTAGGTGTCTGCGGTCCAGAGACCCACCCCTCTCAGGCCCACCAGCGCATCCCGGGCGTGGTCGTCCGACCAACTCGCCACGGCATCAAGATCGAAAGAACCATCGACCAAGACAGAGGCCAGGAAGCGCCCGTACCCTGCCTTCTGGCGGCTGAAACCGACCGACCTGAGGGTCTCGTCGTCGAGGGTTAGGAAGTTCTCCGGTGTCACAGCCGGGATAGCGGCACGGAGACGATCGTATGCGACGCGAGCTGAGGCCAACGACACCTGCTGCTCGAGGATGATCTGCAGCAACGTCGCAAAGCCCGGCCGGCGAGGCCACATAGGCGGCGGGCCGAAACGTTTGACGGTGGCGGCGAGATCGGGATCCCGCTCCGAGAGGATGGAAGCAGCCTCAGTCAGCTGGGATTCCGCCCTGAGTGTGGTCATGGAGCAGTGCGACACCAGACCGTCACGATGGTCCGATCTCGTCCCCCAACGAACAATCGGCCCTTCTCGTTTTCCGTCTGCGGAGCCAGCAGCTCCCGGAGTTCTTCCCAGCGGTCGCGGGGCAACACCAACCGCTTCCCGTAGTGATCGAGGATCTCATCCCAGCTCTCGAACCACATCTGGCCCGGGCGGCTCCATATCTCGACGTGAGGGGGCCTTCCACAGATCGCCTCAACAACCTGGACAAAGTCGGCATAGGTCGGTCCTTGCGGTCGCTCGAGTTGGTGAAGAGCCCGGTAATACGGGGCTAGATCCGACCACGGATGCTCGGGGGTCAACTCCACCACGACACCTACCCGCGCGTGCCGGAACAATGCCGAGAGGAAAGGCTCGATGTCCGCGACGTCGTAGACGACGTGGGCACAAACAACCGCGTCGTGCAGGTCGATGCCGGCAGCCACGTCAGGCCAGGCACCCTCGATCAACTCGGCGGACACACCCTGTTCTCCAGCCCGCTGTCGGAAACCCTCCCCCAGGTCCGGGTTCTTCTCCACGGCGGTAACCGCATGGCCTTCGGCGGCATGCAGCAGAGACGCCCGCCCGGTCCCGGCTCCTACGTCGAGCAAGGTTCCCGAGGCGGGAAGGAGCGAGCGGACCCTATCGCTGGTTGGCGTCTGAATTCCTTGCTCGCAGGCGACCTGCGCCCGCCGCTTCCAGAGCTCAGGAGACCATCCATAGGGCGAATCCGGAACGGCATCGAGCAACTCTCCCGGAATTGTCCACTCTTCCAACAAGCGCCGCCAACGGGCGGAGGCCGCTTCAATCATCGGAGCCCGGCGAAGAGATCGTCCTCACGATCCGGAGCGTCGACCCGGCTGGCAATCCGCATGAAGCTCTCCCGGCCGAACACCGTCGGCCTGGCCTCCTCCGGTACCCTCAAGAGCCACCAATCTTCGGGGATCTGGCTGCGGTGAGCGGCCCAGGCCTCGAATTTGCGATCGACAAAGTCCCGTACATCCACCCAGGCGGTGATGTCTTCGTCCGGGATCCCAACTGCCGGCCGCCGGTTGAACTCCTCGTCGGTGATTTCACCGGCTTCGTGGAGCGCTTGACGGATGGAGAGGGTTCTGGAACGGGGATACGTGACCCAATACAGCTTGCAGGGCGTCCAGAGCCCTTCGCCCTCTGCCGGTGGGAAACGGCCAACATCATCGGCTCCGAAGAAGGCGGCGGTACCGATTCGATTCACCTGAATGTGATCGGGGTGGCCGTACCCGCCAAACGGATCGTATGCAATCACCACCTCGGGTTGATAGCGACGGATCAGGTGAACCAGGCGGCCGGTGGCTTCCATGAAATCGGCGTTCCAGAACGCGTCAGGATGTCCGTTGTCTTGGGTGCCCATCATTCCGGAGTCCCGGTATCCGAGGAAAGCATGGCTCGTGATCCCCAACACCCCGGCCGCCTTGGCCATCTCCTCGGAACGAATCCCGGCGAGACGCGGCTTTAGCTCTTCGGGGTTGTCATAGTTGTGGATCTCCCCCACTGCCCCATCTGTCGCCGTGACCACGACCACCTGTTCGCCTGCTTGTGCATAGCGCGCCAGGGTTCCCCCGGTCGAGGTGGTCTCGTCATCGGGATGGGCGTGGAAGGCGAGTAATCCGGCCATGGGGAGACGATCTTAGCCACGGGCCACTACGTACCGGGCAGACAAAAGCAGGGTCTACGGAAGAAATCCCATACTCCGCCTTTGCGCCCGCAGACCCTGCAAGATCATTGTCTGCCCGGAAACGACGGATGTCTAGGAGAACGCCGTCCGCCGTCCGCTTTCTGCGGTAGGCCGGAGCAGGCACATTCCTGCGTCATTGATCGTCGGATCCGACTCGATCAACTGGATCATGGGCGAAACGGCCACCGGTTCGCCAATAGACGCCATCGGCCCTGGTGAGGAACCCTTCATCGACCAGATAGCGACGAAGAGCCGCGTAATCGGGGTGCCATAACTGCAGGGTGAAGTTGACGTCTCGCTCGGCATAGCGCACGCCCGGCTCGAACTCCTGGGCAAGCCGCTCGAGAATGGTGAGGCGCTTGGAACGCTGGGCAGGTATCTGGGTCAGCCGGGTCCCGTCGAAGAACCTACGCATGACCGTCGCCTCTTCTTCACCCCACGGACCTTCCGTCACCGACGGGTCGGCTCCCTCAGGCGCAGGAAGCTCTGAGCCGAGGCGCCGCAGCGTCCCTAATGCGAGGCGATGCTCCTCGTCCAGCAAGCCCGCTTCCCGTAGTCTGACGATCGCCAGCAGCACCGTCTTCGGCTTGGCCCCCAACCGAGCGGCTAGTTCTTGGGCATCGACCGGGCCGACCGCGGCAGCTCCCAATATTGCCAGACGAACCGGGTCAAGCACCAAACGCAAGTAGCCCGTTGGATCGATCATGGACCGGAGGCTATCAAAGCCTTGCGTTGTGGTGTCTATGACCATACGCTCTTGTGCGTGCCACCCGACCGATTCACCCACACCGTTCACCTCAGTACGCTTCCTGAGCGCGCCTGGGTCATACTTCAGGAACCGGAGACATGGGGCAGCATTGCCGGCGTCCAGCGCGTGTTTGATGCCCACCACCATCCGGACGGGACTTTGCGCAGCTACCGGTTTCTGGCAGAGGCGGGGATGAAGCCCTACGAGGGATCTGCCAAGACCCTCGAAGCCGACCCGCCGGCTCTCATGGTGGTCACCGTTGATGCGGCCGAATTCGAAGGGACGATCACCACCGAGTTGCAGTCCTCCAACCCGCACGGAACCGACATGACCGTTTCCCTGACCATCCGGCCGCGAGGCATGCTGGCCATCATGTTCTTCCCGATCGTCAGCAAGGCCATCGGGTCGGGGTTCTCCAGACAGATCGACGAGCTTGCGGAACGCATGGAGAAGACGTAGTCATCGACCTCCCGGAGCTGCTAGCCGGCCCCTACCGTCGCCCGCACCAATTCGTCTGCGGTCCCCATGATGGCCGCCGGGTCGCCGTTTCCCTGGTCGAGAGCAGCAATGGCATCAGCAAGGGGTCCCCAGACGGCCTCCATCTCCGGAATATTCGGAAGGGGGAGGCCGTCGGAGCCCGATTCCGCAAGAGCCAGCATGTTGGGATTGCCACCGACCTCACCCAATGCACTCAGCAGGGCCGGAGGCCGGTTGGTCACCGCTGCAAGCTCTGCCATCGACTCGATAGTGGCGACGTAGTCGAACAGGAAGGACACCGCCGCTTCCGACTTCTCAGTCAAAGCATTGAGGAAGAAACCCTGCGACCCCACCAGGGGTCGAGGCGGGTTGCCACTCATGGTCGGCAACTTCGCCACACCGTAATTGACGCCCGCCGCGTCGACGGCTTCGACCTGCCAGGGACCGGTCCACATGAACGGCACCGCCCCTTGATTGAACAGGTCGGCCATGACGGAGTAGTCAACGGCACTATCTGCATACCCATCCCGATAGAGGTTGTTGAGGAACGTAGCTCCGGCGATGGCTTCGGAAGAACCGATGCCGACATCGGTCACGTCGTAGGCACGGTCACCAAACCCGAAAACGTACCCGCCAAAGCCCGAAATGAAGGGGAATTGATGGCGGGGTTCGCCTGCGGGGATGGCCAGGCACGGCAAGCCGTCGGCGGTCGGGAAGCCGAGACTGTCGCACACAGCCCGGAGAGTGTCAAAGTCGGCAGGCGGTTGTTGCACGAGATCCTTGTTGTAGAACAGGCCGAGCCCTTCGGTGAGAAACGGAACCCCGTACACGTTCCCGTCGTAGGCAAAAGCGTCAATCGCCACAGGAACAAACTCACTCTCGCGTCCTCCGAGATCAAGCGGGGCGATGATGCCTGCCTGTGCCAAAACACCTGTGCCCTCATTCGAATCGATGAAGAGATCGGGTCCCTGACCGGCCGGAACGGCGCTCAGTACGGCTCCCCGTATCTCGAGGAACGGCATCACTTCAACCTCGACGACGATGCCGGAGTCTGCTTCGTAGAGCTTCCCGGCAGCTTCGATAACAGGCGCCCGGGTCTCGTCGGCCCACACCACTAGCTTCGTCACCTGCGCCGGTTGCGAAGTGCTGGTTGAAGAACCTCCGGCGCCCGGGGTGGTTGTTGTCGAGCCATCAGCGACCGTCGTTGTCGCGCCACTGCCCGAGGTGCACGCCGTCATCACCATGACCAAAGCCACGCCGACCATGATTTTCCGCTGCCACTTCGGCGCCATCAACGTTCCTTATTCGACTAGACAAGACCTCGAACGGGAGTCTAAATCGGGTATGAGGTGGATTGACAGCTCACGGCCACCCTCTCTTCCAGTGGTCGGTCGTTGGCTCCAACCCAGCCCTTCAATCCGGGAGTTTCAATCCGTGACCATGGCAACAGCGGATAGCGCACCGAGATCAGGCGTGAGGGATCAAGCGAGGCAACGGAGGGCTCAGCCCTCCTGCGCCGCCTCTGCCTGATCTCGCAAGCCGTGAGCAACGGCCAGAGCCGCAGCTC
>JAHEDM010000118.1 GCA_024641205.1 Actinomycetes bacterium | reverse complement strand
TCCACCCGGACGGCCAACGGCGGCTCACCTACAGGGAGTTGGTCACCGCCGGAATCAACGAAGAAGCTCCTGCGCTGCGCCGGGTCAAACCCTGGAAGGACCCGGCCCGGTTCCGCATCATCGGCACCCCGACGTCCCTCTACGATGCCCCCGACCATGTACGGGGCGTCACCCGCTTCACCAATGATCTCACCCTGCCGGGAAGGCGGTACGCGGTGATCGCCCGCTGCCCCACCTTCGGAGGCCGTCCCCAAGACTACGACCGGGGTGCGGCTCTGGCCGTCCCCAGCGTAAGCGACGTGATGGAAGTCGAGGGTGGGGTGGCGGTGGTCGCCGACCACACCTGGGCGGCGTTGCAGGGTAGGGAAGCCCTCCGGGTGACGTGGGACAAGAGGTCGATGGCCGGCACCACCAGCGAAGGGATCCGCCGGCACTGGTGGCCGGCACCGCGGCAGTAGAGTCTGACTCGATCGGTGCCGTCTACGACATGCCCTACTTCGCCCACGCGGCCCCGGAACCGATGGGCACCGTCGCCGACGTCCGCTCCGACCGCTGCGATCATCGTGCATGTGCCTCCGGTCGGGGGGAAGTTCGGGCGCGGCCCCTACCCGGATGCGGTGCCCGAAGCGGTCGATCTGTCACTGAAACTCGGTACCTCGGTAAAACTGATGTGGACCCGCGAGGATGATCTGTGTCACGATCGTTACCACGTCGACGAGCCGCTACCAGGCGACGATGCCCGCCTCGGGACGGGAGCAGCCGCGGGTGCGGGCCAATTCGGCCACCGACCCCATCCCGACCGGTGCCTGGCGGTCGGTCGGAAACCATCCCACCGCCTTTGCCCGGGAATCGCTGATCGATGAGTTCGCCGCCACCAACGGGATCGATCCTCTTGAGCTGCGATTACGGATCATGGGAGACAGAGCCCGCCGGGTCATCGAACTGGCCTCAGAAGAAGCCGGCTGGGGCAATCCCCAACCCGCCGGGTGGGGCCGGGGGATCGCCTACCACGCCACCTTCAACGTCACCGACGCGGCACAGGTCGCCGAGGTGTCGGCGGACGGTGGTCATATCCGAGTGCACCGGGTGGTGTGCGCCATCGACTGCGGAACCGTGATCAACCCGGACACGGTTCGGGCGCAGATGGAAGGCGGGATCGTCTTCGGGCTCACTGCCGCCTCAAAGACGGAATCACTATCGATGACGGAGCCGTCGTCCAGTCGAACTTCCGCGACTACCGATTGCTGTCCTTCGAGGAGATGCCCGAGGTTGAGGTGCACATCGTCACGAACTCCGAGCCGCCCGCCGGAATAGGCGAGATGGGGGTACCACCGATCGCTCCGGCGGTGGCCGACGCCGTGTTCGCCGCCACCGGCACCCGCCTGCGTGCCCTCCCCAGGCGGTTGTAGCGCACGTCCCCCATAGGAGCGGACCGGACACGAAACCCTGCTCCCCCACCCCTAACCGCGTACCGCTCCGGTGACTTCGCGCGCATACTCCGCCGCCTGCTCGCCGTCCATAGCGGCGCCCTCTGCCCATGCCTTCCCGAATTGCTGGGAGGACAGGCTCTGCCGTGTGGTTTCCAGCGCCCCATCAAAAGCAATCTTTTCGAGGAGCCTCGCCTCCACGCCGATGTGCCTTCGCAGAGCATCGGTTGCCCCGAGCACCTTGGCCGCCTCCACATAGCGACCCCGGTCGGAGGCAAGCGTCGCCACCCTGTCGAAGGCATGGGCGAGACATTGCTGGTTGCCCACCACGAAGAAGGTTGCCACCGCCTCGGTGAGGTACTCACCGCCTTTCTCGATCTCAGCCGCGGCGACGGCCAATCCACCCGCCAGGTCGAGGACATGTGCGAGGAAGTTTCGCTCTCCCAAAGCCCTGCCGGCAGCCAGCATCACTTCAAGCCTCTCCAAGTAGCCCTCGGCCTCCTCACGACTCACGGCTCCGGTACGCCACTTGGCTCCGAAGTCCAGCCCGATCTGCAGGAACGTGACGTACCCGATCCCAAGCGCTTCCCCGATTCTCTGGAACACCGCCAAGCTCTGCGCGGCAAACGTGCCGGCCGCCTCGAGATCCAACCGCCAGGCTTCGTTGCTCATCAGGTAGGCCAGCGCCCATCCTTCCAGCCTTGCCGATGCGACGTGGCGAGCTATGCCCAGCGCCTCCTGCAGGCGCGTGTCGGCCTGCTCATGGTCACACACCGCCATCGAGAACTGGCCGGCCCCGATGAGCAGCTTCGCCCGGATCCGGGAAGGGACCTGTTGGCGGGCGCCCAGCAGCCGTTCGTACCAACCGCCGGATTCCCCGAAGTGCGAATGGAGCCACCAGAAGGTAGAGAGGGCAGCCGCCACCCGGAGGGCCGGCTCGAGGTCACCGCTCGCGATCGATCTCTGGAGGACGGCCCGGAGGTTGTCGTGGTCGGCTTCGAGAGCTTCGAGTGCCTCGAGCTGGTTGGGTGCGGAGACTAAACGTCCCTGCGCTTCGGCCCAATCGACAAAGTAGTCGCGGTGGCGGGAGAGCATCTCCTCCGTCTCTCCGGCAGCCTGCAGTTGCTCCCAGGCGTACTGGCGGATCGTCTCCAGCAGCCGGAAGTGACGTAGCGGTCGGCGGGTGGCGAGAGTCACCAGGGACTGGTCGACCAGGCGGGTCAGGACATCCAGGGCGGGATGGCCGGCGCCCGGGGACCACAGTGCTTCAACGGCCTCGAGGCTGAACCCTCCTCGAAAGGTGGAGAGAATACGCAGCAGCGCCTGTTCACTCTCCGACAACAGCCGGTAGCTCCAGTCGATGGCCCCGCGCAGGGTCTGCTGGCGGGCCTGAGCCGTGCGGGGCCCCTTGGTCAGCAAGCCGAGGTCATCATCGAGCCGTTCGGCCACCTGCTGGGGAGACAGGGTACCGATGCGGGCAGCGGCCAGCTCGATGGCGAGGGGTAGGCCGTCCAGCCCGCGACAGATGCGGGCGCAGGCGACCGCGTTGTCGCGGGTGAGCACGAAGGTCCGATCCGCCCGGACAGCCCGATCAACGAACAATCTGATCGATTCGTTGGCGGTCAGGGTGGCCGGGTCGAAAGGATCGGTCGGGAGCGCCATACCCGGCACTCTCCAGGCGAACTCACCGGCGATACCGAGAGCTTCGCGACTGGTGGCCAGGACTCTGATCAACGGGGCGCTTCGCAACACCCTTTCGACGAGGGAGGCCACCTCATCGATGACGTGCTCGCAGTTATCGAAGATCAGGAGCGCATCGCGCCCCACCAACGCGTCCAGCAGGGTGTCGGAAATCGGGCGGTTGGCCTGCTCCTGGATTCCCAGAGCAACGGCGAGTTGCTTTGGGATGAGCTCGGTCGAGCCGACGACACTCAGATCGACAAACCAGACGCCGCCGGCGTGGTCTTCCAGCAACTCGGCGGCAACCTGCAGAGCGAGGCGGGTCTTTCCGACTCCTCCTGCGCCGGTCAGGGTCACCAACCGGTTGTCGGGGACAAGAGCAGTGAGTTGATGAACCTCGTCCTCCCTCCCGACGAACGGAGTCAGGTAGGCGGGCAGGTTGTTCGGCAAGACGTCAAGAGTGCGCAGCGGTGGGAACTGGGTTCGCAGTCCGTCGGCGTCAATCTGGAAGAGATGCTCGGGATCCGTCAGGTCCTTGAGCCGGTGTTCGCCCAGATCGCGCAGGGCGACGCCCGCAGGGAGACTCCGGCGAACGAGTTGGGCGGTGACCGCGGATACCACGATCTGCTGGCCGTGAGCGGCGGCCATCAACCGGGCTCCCCGGTTGAGGACGGGCCCGAAGTAGTCGCCCTCCCGTTCCTCGGCGTCACCGGTGTGAATACCCATCCGCGCCCGGATCTCGGTGTCGCCCCAGTCGGTGCCGCTCAGGGTTCGCTGCGCCTCGATGGCGGCGGCGATCGCCCTGCCCGGGCGCAGAAAAGCAGCGGCGAAGGCGTCGCCGGCTGTAGAGAACACATACCCGCCGTGCGCGGCGATGGCGGCGCGCAGCGCCCGGTCGTGGGCGGCAAGGGCATCCTGCATCGCCTCGGGATACTGTTCCCAGAGGCGGGTCGATCCCTCGACGTCCGTGAACAGGAACGTGAGGGTCCCCGTCGGGGGCGTGTCCATGGTTCCTCCTGTGGGGGAACCTAGCTCCTCGGGGTGGTCGGCGGCGGGATCAGATCATTACCTCCTTCCTCGCGC
Source organism: Actinomycetes bacterium (assembly GCA_024641205.1). Taxonomy (GTDB): domain Bacteria; phylum Actinomycetota; class Acidimicrobiia; order Spongiisociales; family UBA4744; genus UBA4744. The sequence goes on along the minus strand of JAHEDM010000118.1, from coordinate 3,301 downwards.
GGCGGGACACGGCACCGACCCAAGGCGATCAGATAGGGGGATCGGCCCGGCGCCCGAGCTCCCAAGTTCTTCTCACTCGGCTACCCACACGTCCCGACCATCGATCCCGAAGCGTCGCAGGAGTACGGCTCGCTGGGGCCTGATCTCGATGAAACAGGTGCCGGGAGACCGCTCGGGACCACCAGGCGAGAAAAGACTGAGATCGTAGGAAAACACCCCGTCCCACAGCCGGCGCTTGTCCTCGAGCGAATCGAGCACCGTCGCCCCTCCCCAGATCATCAGAGAGTCCCACCCGGTTGTCTCACTCACCTGATAGTGAAGCGAAACGGAGGGGTTCAACGCGATGTTGCGAGTCTTGCGTGCGTCCTCTCCGACCATCACGTAGAGACGGCTGTTGTGCCAGTCGGCGTGCACCGGAGCTACGTGGGGATCACCATCCGGCATCACGGTGGCCAGGTGCACGATCGCACCGAGGCGATGGTGTTCGGCGACGAGGTCGGCAAGTTCCATGACCCGAGTGTACGGGTTGAGCTGTGCGCGAGCCGAGCGCGCACGGCCGGTTTCCCGGTGCCGCCCAGACCCTCGTTTGCCGTGGGGTTTCACGGTTTCACGAGATCCTCCGAAGGGATTGATGCTCTAACCCCCGATGTAGCTCATCTCCACTTTGGGAAGATCGACCGTCTCTGACGAGCGGATCTCCGAGTAGCGGTCGTCCCGTGCCGCCCAGATCCCGGCCAGGGTATCGATTATCTCCTGATCGGTGGCCGTGCTTCGCAGCAGAGCCCGAAGATCGAAGCCTTTGGTTGCGAACAAGCACGTGTAGAGCGCACCGTCGGCTGAGATCCGGGCCCGGGTGCAATCGCCGCAGAATGGCTGGGTCACCGAGGCAATGACGCCCATTTCGCCACCCCCATCCTTGAATCGGTAGCGCCTGGCAACTTCACCGAGATAGTTGGGTTTGACCGGTTCGAGCGGCATCCGTGCGTCGATCATGGCTACGATCTCGGCGGCCGGAACCACGTCATCGAGCCGCCAGCCGTTGGTGTGACCGACGTCCATAAACTCGATGAACCGGATGATATGCCCGGTATCTTTGAAGTACCGTGCCATCTCAACGACCGTATGGTCGTTGACGCCCCGTTTGACGACTGCATTGATCTTGACCGGACCCAGCCCAACCTCGTGAGCCAGGTTGATCCCCTCCAGTACCTTGGCCACCGGGAAGTCGACATCGTTCATGGCCCGGAACACGGTGTCGTCGAGCGAGTCAAGGCTCACCGAGATCCGGTCGAGCCCGGCGTCTTTGAGGGCTTGTGCCTTGCGAGCCAGCAGGGCGCCGTTGGTCGTCATGGTCACTTCGAAGTCCCCGGCGGCCTTGAGGGAGGCGATCAGGTGCTCGAGATCCCGCCGCAGCAGCGGCTCCCCGCCGGTAAGGCGCACCTTATGGACACCCAGTTCTCCGGAAAGCCTGACCAGACGTTCGATCTCTTCGAAGGACAAGAGAAGATCACGACTCAAGAACTCGTAATCGCGCGTGAAGATCTCCTTCGGCATGCAGTATGTGCACCGGAAGTTGCAGCGGTCGGTGACCGAGATGCGCAGATCCCGCAGAGGCCGATTGAGCATGTCAGATACTGGGGCGGTCATGGAAAGTGCATGGTACCGCCTGGACGGCGGTGGGTCGGCGGAGATGAGGCTGCAACGGTCGACCCCTCTGCGGCTGATCGACTCTTCCCATCCCCGGCGATTCGTCTCGTCCGTGTCCAGGCATCACATCCCCGTCAGGGCCGAAGGCAGTGCTCGAGGACTTCATGCACTCGGGGCTTTCACTCACTGCCTCGCCGCCCAACGCACCGCTCCCACCTTCCCCGCTGGCTCGCGCCGGGGATGTTGAGCCAGACCCAGAGCTTGACTTCAGTTCTCCCCGGACCGCGGCCGATAAATGAGGTGTCATGATTGCGAGCACCGTGCAACCCATCACAACCCGGCCGGCCGGACCGATCTCGCCGCCCGAAGAAGTGATGGCACCGGCGGCCTACTGGCTGAGCGACGAAGAACGCAACTGGGCACCCACTGCCTACCTTCTGGAAGGCGATCGCCTCACCTGGGGTCCGCTATGGCGTTTCCGGGCGTTTCCGGTGGCGCCACGCACGTACCTGCACGAACTGCGGCGCCTCGACCTCACCGACGGGAAGCAGCTCCTCGATTTCTGCAACCAGTTCGGCGCCCTCGGAATCCATTCGGACTCTGAAACCTCGATGCACCTCGATGGGGTTCGGTTTGCGGCCGCCTTGCTCCGCACATTGACATCGATCTATCACCTGCACGAGACCGGCCGATTCGAACATGAAAGCATCCAGTCGTGGCACTGGGATTCGGAGTGGGTTGCCCCACCCGACGACACTGTGGCGGGCCACGAATTCTTCACCTACGAGATGAACCGGCTCCTCGACGGAGTCACTCCCATGGTCGGCTTCGGCAACCACAGGCAGCCTCCCTACACCCTCCTCGACGTCCTGGTCATCCAGCTCTTCAACGATATCGCTGGAGGAGTGACCTACAAGACATGCGCCAGCGAAACCTGCCGCGAGCTCTTCGTCAACCAGATCAACCGGAACGCCAAGCGCCGCTCTCGGAGCGACGGCACTCGCTACTGCTCGCCGCGCTGCGCCCGGGCCCAGGCCCAGCGGAACTACCGACTCCGTACCAACGGCCACCGGACCGGTAGAGACCTAACCACATGAAGGGCGACCGGGCCGGGTGCCCGATCCCGCCGCGATTCCACCGGCCGAATCCCGATGCTGCATCACATGTTCTGGCTTCTAGTACGGGAGCGGAAGGGACTCGCCGGTCTCAGCGAAGGTCTTGAGGCCGGAGAGGATGTAGGGGAACCCGCTGGTGAAGTCCTCGTAGGTTTTCGATCCGGGAGCCACATCGTGCATCTCGACCGTCAACTTGGTGACCCCATTGATCTCTTCGAGCAACCACACCTCGCGAGCTGGGCCCTCGGCTTCGAGATCAGGGTCCCAGTGCGCCTGGAAGGTCATCTCCAGACGGTGTGGGACATCGATGTCAACGACCATCCCGTCGGCAACCACCGAACCGTCAGCTCCGAGATAGCGAACCTCGGCGCCGGGCTCCCAAGTCGACTCGACCCTGGTGCCGTAGTAGTACTTCTCGGTCTGGTCACCGTCGACAATCGCCTGCCACACCTGAGTTGGAGCGGCGTTGATGAAAAGCTGATAGACATGGGCGGGCTCGGTCATGGATCCTCCCTCGATTCGTACCTTGAGGCGGGTCA
>JAHEDM010000117.1 GCA_024641205.1 Actinomycetes bacterium | reverse complement strand
AGTGGTCGATGAACGCCTCTGGGGCTTCCGGGAATCGATCACGGAAGCCCTGAGCACTCGCGGAGTACCCCACAAGTTCGACGTCGGCGTTCCACTCGCTCATCTCGATCGGTTCGTCGAAGACCTGGAACAACTCGACGGTGATGTGTTCGTGTTCGGCCACCTCGCCGAGGGCAACTGCCACGTCAACGTGCTCGGACCATCCGGCTACGAGACGGTGGCCGACCAGGTGTTTGAGTTAGTTGTCGAATACGGCGGGACGGTAGCAAGCGAGCACGGGATTGGTGTCGCCAAGAGCCGCTGGCTACACCTCACTTCCTCCCCTGAGGAGCGTGCTGTGATCCGACGGATCAGACAAGCACTCGACCCCGAACGTATCCTCAACCCGGCCGTCACCTTCTCCCCCGAAGAATGAACCGGCCAAACGAGTCGGCCTCTCAGATCCGGCCCTTTCTCCGCACGGCCCGGTCCATCTCCCGCTTCTGCTGTTTCTCTTTGAGGGCATGGCGCTTGTCGTAACGGGCCTTGCCGCGGCCCAGCCCCAACTCGACCTTGGCTCTCCCCTCCTTGAAGTACATGCCAAGCGGAACGAGGGTCAAGCCCCGCTCGGCCACTTTGGAAGCGATCTTCTCGATCTCCTTCTTGTGGAGAAGCAGCTTCCGCTCCCGGTCGGGATGATGCCCTCCCTCCCGGGAGAACGAGTATGGAGCGATATACGCGCCGATCAACCAGGCCTCCCCTTCCCGAAACATGACATAGGCATCTTTGAGGTTGGCATTGCCGGCTCGGAGACTTTTGACTTCTGAGCCCTGTAAAACGAGCCCGGCCTCGAACGTCTCCGCGATCTCGTAGTCGTGCCGTGCCCGCCGGTTGGTGGTTATGGCCTTCACGACAGGTACTTCATCGGGTCGACCGGTGTGCCCCATTCCCTGGTTTCGAAGTGCAGATGAGGCCCGGTGCAGTAGCCCGTGCAACCCACGTAACCGATCACGTCGCCCCGGGCGACCCGCTGGCCTTCTGACACCAGGATCGAGCTCTGGTGGGCGTACAGCGTGCTCAGGCCTCCCCCGTGGTCAATGACTACGGCCCGACCGTACCCACCATACGTGCGGGCCAGGATGACGGTTCCCGTTTCGGACGCCTTGATGGCTGTTCCGGCACCGGCGTTGAGGTCGAGGCCGGTATGCAGCTTCCTGGTCCCGAAGATGGGGTGTATCCGGTAGCCAAAACCCGACCCGACCGAAGCGTTGACGGGCCAGCCGATCACACCTGGACTTTCGCCACCACTCGATTGTTTGGCGGCCAGCTCGGCGGCAATCTGGTCGGACTCTTTCTCGAGCGCGGAAATCTCTCCCTCGTATTCCGCGATGTCCTGGTTGACTCTCGCCAGCAAGGCCGTGGCATTCTCGAGCTCAGCTGCCACTTCTTGACGGCGGGCATCGACCTCGGCCTTGTATTGCTCGAGTTCCGAACGTTTGGTTTGCAGTTCGGCGAGAAGTTGCTCGGTCTCCGCCTGACGGGCCTCAACCGCCTCCTGATGTTGCTCTTCTTGGGAGCGGAGCACCTCGAGCGAATTGATCAATGCCTCACTGTCCGCAATGACTTCACCTGCGTAGTGCAGTCCCAGCTCAACTTCTGAGACATCTGCGGTGGTAAACACCAGGGAGGAGAGAGCGGTACTTCCCTCCATATAGAGCTCAATTGCCCGTTCACGAACCAGAGATCGGGTATCGCGTACCTCCAGCCTGATCTGGGCCAGCTGTACCTTCAGGTCGACGATCTGAGCCTCGATTTCGACGAGCACCTGCTCCGTCGTTGCGATCGACATCTCGACCTCGTTGAGCCGTCCTTCGGCGTCGGCCAGCTGGGAGCGCACCTCTGCCATCCGCGCCTCGGCCGCGACCAGTTCCGACTGAACGGCCACCTTCTCACCGGTTCCCGCCGCAATACGAGCGTTGAGATCCTTGATTTCTCTTTCGATCGCGCTGAGTCGTTCCTCTGATGATTGTGCCAACCCGGGGACGGCCGTGACCAGGAAGAGCGCCCCGACCAGAAGTAACGGAGCGAGGCGACGCACGACTAGACCTTCAGGAACCGGCGGAGCCCGAATGCGCTGCCGACAATCCCGGCTGAAGCACCGAACAGCAAGATGAGGATGCCCCACTGGATCAAGAAGTCGTTGCCAACCGAAAGGCGAATGAAGAAGTCATCGGGTTCCAGTCCGGCCAGGAAGCCATGGCCTGCCCATACTGCCGCCACTGCCAATGCCGCACCGACAAAACCCTGGAGCATGCCTTCCAAGAGGAACGGAATCCGGATGAACCAGTTGCTGGCCCCTACCAATTTCATGACGCTCACTTCATCGCGGCGGGCGTATATCGCCATCCGGATCGTGTTGGCAATCAGCACGACTGAGGCGACCCCGAGCAAGATGGCTAGACCCAGGCCGAGGGCGTTGAGGATACTGCTGATATTGGAGAGCTGATCAAACCGATCGCCTGCTGTGACGGTCTTGCGTACCGCCGGATTGTCCAATAGTCGAAAGGTGATATCGCGGTAGTAGTCGACGTTCGTCAATTTGATGCGAATCGAAGCGGGCAATATCGAGGCATCGGTTTCCTCGAGCAACGCCGGTTGGTCGGCGAACATCTCGTTGAATTCGAGCCAGGCACAGGTCTTGTCACAGAACGTTGTTTTGTCCACCTCATCCCACGATTGGATCTCTCTCTCCAGATCTGCCTGAGCATCTTGCGACACATCGTCCTTCATGAAGACGACCACGTGCACGCCTTCTTGCCACCTGGTGGTATTGACACGGAACAATTCGTTGACCACCAGCGCCCCGAAGGCCAGGGTCAGGGAGACGAAGACGGCGAGAATTGCCGCGGCGACAACCAGGGCATTACGTCGCAAGCTCGACAGGGCTTGCTGGATGAGATACGCGGCCCGGCTCATGCCGACTGCTCTGGAACGTCGGCTGGTTCCTTGTCCTCCGGCACCGAAGGTGGCTCGGGGGAAGGCTCTTCGACTGCGGGGCCGACCTTCTTGGGAGTCTCATCGTCGTCGACCCGGAAACTCTCGTACCTGCCCCGGCTTTGGTCACGCACAACCCGGCCCCGTTCCAGCTGGACGACCCGTCGGCGCATTGCATCAACAATGGCATGGTCGTGAGTAGCCATGAGCACGGTTGTGCCGGTCCGGTTGATCCGGTCGAGGATGCGCATGATGCCCACCGACGTGGCCGGATCGAGGTTGCCGGTCGGCTCGTCGGCCAGCAGGATCGGAGGCCGATTCACGAATGCCCTCGCCACCGAGACCCTTTGCTGCTCCCCTCCGGAAAGCTGGAGTGGATAACGATCCCCCTTGGTAGCCAGCCCGACCAGGTCGAGCACCTGGGCAACCTGGTGATTGATGACTGTTTTGGGGCGACCCAACACCTCGAGGGCGAAGGCGACATTCTCGGAAACCGTCCGGTTGGGAAGCAGTTTGAAGTCCTGAAATACGGTGCCGATCGAACGGCGCAGATTGGGGACCTTCCAACTTGGCATCTTGGTGATGTCCTTGCCCGCCACCCAGATCTTGCCCCGGGTGGCCGGCTCCTCTCGAAGCATCAACCGAATCAAGGTCGACTTGCCCGACCCGGAAGGTCCGACCATGAAGACGAACTCGCCCTTCTGGACATCAAGACTGACGTCACGCAGCGCAACAATGCCGCCCTCATAGACCTTCGTGACATCTTCGAGAAGAATCATCGGAACAAAACCTCAGTGGGAATCCCGCGATCGGAAGAACCCATCACTATCTGATTGCCCCTGCTCCGCCGCGCCGCGCATCAGATTACCAGTGGCCCGATACCATCAGTAATCAATCCGGCGATGCCTGCGCACCCGATTGCTCTTGGCGCTCCCGGCGCCATTGCAGGTAGGCCTCAACAAAAGGATCGATGTCACCGTCGAGGACTCCCTGCACATTCCCTACCTCGAGATTGGTGCGAAGGTCCTTGATCATCTGGTACGGCTGCAACACGTAGGAACGAATCTGCCTGCCCCAGGCGGCTTCGTCCTGATCGCCCCGAATCTCGTCGAGGTGTTTCATGCGTTCCTTCCGAGCCAGCTCGGCCAACCGCGCCTTGAGGATCGCCATCGCCCGGGCCCGGTTCTGCAACTGGGAGCGTTCCGCCTGGCAGACAACTGCCACTCCAGTCGGGAGGTGGGTCAAACGAACGGCCGAGTCGGTGACGTTGACGTGTTGGCCCCCGGCTCCCTGCGAACGGAACGTCTCCACCCGGAGATCGTCCGGACTCACCTCAACGTCTTCCTCCTCCACCTCCGGGATGACGTCAACGCCGGCGAAAGACGTGTGGCGTCGAGAGGCTGCGTCGAATGGGCTAATCCTGACAAGGCGATGCACTCCCCGTTCGCCTTCCAACACCCCGTAGGCGTGTTCCCCTGAAACGGTGAGCGTGGCGGACTTGATACCCGCCTCGTCGCCCGGCGTGACTTCGTCGACTTCCACCTGAAATCCCTTGTCCTCGAGATAGCGGAGATACATGCGGAGCATCATTTCCGCCCAGTCCTGGGCGTCGACGCCGCCGGCTCCGGCGTGCACGCTGAAGATGGCCGTGTGATCGTCGTAGGGACCGAAGTACAGCGACTCGAGTTCGAGTTCTGCCAACTCGCGCTCGATGGCTTCGAACTCTTGAAATACCTCGTCGGCAGCAGTCGGATCGTCCTCTTCAACCGCCAGTTCGAGCAATACCTCACCATCGTCGAGCGTCTCAGAAGTTTGCTGCACCATGCTGATGATCTGCTCGTAGCGAGCCAGCTTTCGGTTCACCTCTGTGGCGCGTTTGGGATCGTTCCAGAGCTCGGGAGTGGAAGCTTCTTCTCGCAGCGCAGCTAGCTCTCGTTCCTTTTGGTCGACGTCAAAGGAACCTCCTGGCGTCGTCAAGGCGAGCACGGAGGTCTTTGAGCAAGGCGCGAGGATCAGTGGTGTTCATGGGATGGGGAATGGTAGTCAGCTATCAGCTATCAAAATGTAGATCTCTGGTTGTTGGGCACGGACCCCCCTCCGTCGAGCCCTGCCGGGACTCGACACCTCCCCCCTTCTCACTCACTTCGTTCGCAGGGGGGAGGGAAGCTCGCGGAAACAAGAACCAGAAACCAAGAACCAAAAACTGTCGCCCGCCGGGTTCGCCCTCAGCCGACCGCTCCGTGGCACTTTTTATATTTCTTGCCTGATCCGCAGGGACAGGGATCATTTCGGCCGACTTTGTCGGAAACGGCCTGGCGCACGCTGCCGCCACCGGCCGCGGCGGCCTGGGCCTGGAAGCGCAACTGCTCCTGTTTCGCTTTCTCCGCTTCCTGAGCGACCTGGACGTGGAATAGGTAGCGAACGGAGTCCCGCTTGACCGAGTCGACCAGGTCGGCAAACAGGTCATAGCCTTCCCGCTGGTATTCGACGAGCGGGTCGCGTTGCCCCATGGCTCGCAGGCCGATGCCTGCCCGCATATAGTCCATCTCGGCCAGGTGTTCACGCCACTTATTGTCGATGACCGAGAGGACAACGGTCTTCTCGATTTTGCGCAGCACTTCGGCTCCGAGTTCTTGCTCACGACTGGCGTAGACGGCGTGGGCTTCGGAAACGGCTGCCTCGGCGACCTCGGCAACATCGAGGCCGCGCTCATCACCGATTGCCTCGCGATCAATTTCCGTTGGGTACAACACCGTGAGCTGGCGAACCAACTCGTCCCAATCCCAATCCCGCGGCGATACCTCGCCTAGAACACCGGTGACCGTGTCTTCGGTCGTTGCCGAGATCCATTCCTGAGCCAAGTCCTCGCCCTTTTGGCCGAGCAAGATCCCATTCCGCCAGGTATAAATCACCTCGCGTTGACGGTTCATGACCTCGTCATACTTGAGTACATTCTTGCGGATCTCGAAGTTCTGCGATTCCACCTGAGCCTGGGCACGCTCGATCGCCCGGCTGACCATCTTCGCTTCGATCGGCACGTCGTCCGGTATGCGCAACCGATCCATGATGGCCGTCACCCGGTCTTTGGCGAACCGTCGCATCAGGTCATCGTCGAGCGAGAGGTAGAACCTGGATTCCCCGGGGTCGCCCTGGCGCCCCGAACGACCACGCAACTGGTTGTCGATGCGGCGCGATTCGTGACGCTCGGTGCCGACCACGTAGAGGCCTCCGACGCCCAGTATCTTGTCGCGCTCGACCGCGCTGTCGGCGGAGAACCGTTCGAATGCTTCGGCGAAGGCTTGCTTGTACTCGGCTGTGTCCTCCACCAGGCCGACCCTCTGCATCTCCTGTTTGGCCAGTTCTTCCGGGTTGCCGCCGAGCATGATGTCGACGCCCCGCCCGGCCATGTTGGTGGCAACGGTCACCGAACCGAACCGGCCGGCCTGGGCAATGATCTGCGCCTCCCGAGCATGCTGTTTTGCGTTGAGAACCTCGTGGGGAATGCCACGTTTCGAAAGTGCCTTCGAGAGGCGCTCGGACTTCTCGATCGAAACCGTGCCAAGCAAAACCGGTTGACCGACCTCATGGCGAGCGGCGACATCGTCTGTGACTGCGTTGTACTTGGCGGACTCGGTCTTGTAGACGAGATCAGGCTGGTCGATCCGAGCCAGCGGACGGTTGGTCGGCACCTCGACTACTTCCAGCGAGTAGATCTGGGCGAACTCAGACGCTTCGGTCTTGGCCGTGCCGGTCATTCCGGCCAACTTCTCGTACATGCGGAAGTAGTTCTGCAGCGTGATCGTGGCCAGGGTCTGGTTTTCTTCTTTGATCTTCACGCCTTCTTTGGCCTCGATCGCTTGATGAAGACCTTCTGAATAACGGCGGCCATCGAGCACCCGACCGGTGAACTCATCGACGATCTTTATCTCTCCGTCATCGATGAGGTAGTCAACATCCTTGAGGTACAGTTCCTTGGCGCGCAGGGCCGCGTCGAGATGGTGAACGAGATCGACCGACGCAAAGTCGTACATGTTCTCAACACCAAGAATCTCCTCGACGCGCGCCACTCCACCTTCCGTTGTGATCACCTGGCGCTTGCCTTCGTCGACTTCGTAGTGATCGTCGCGTCGCAACCGCGCGACGACCCGGGCGAAATCCCGATACCATTTCACCGTCTCAGACACCCTGCCGCTGATAATCAAAGGGGTTCTGGCTTCATCGACCAGGATCGAGTCGACCTCATCGACAATGGCGAAGTCGTACCCGCGATGGACCAGATCCGCAGGTGCCATGGCCATGTTGTCGCGGAGATAGTCGAATCCATATTCGTTGTTTGTGCCGTAGGTGATATCGGCCGCATAGGCGGGCCGGCGCTCAGCCGGTGTCAATCCAGCCTGGATCAGCCCGACGGTCAGCCCCAGGAACCGATGGATACCACCCATCCAGTGGGCGTCCCGGGCGGCCAAGTAGTCGTTCACCGTGACCAGATGAACGCCTTTTCCGCTGAGGGCGTTCAAATAGG
>JAHEDM010000116.1 GCA_024641205.1 Actinomycetes bacterium | reverse complement strand
TCACCATCGGTAGATCCTGCATGGTAAATGATCGGAGTGCTCACCGGTGCCGCGATCATGCAGCTGAATCCGCCAGAACGGCTACCATGCCGCTCTCATGTCCGGTACCCCCTTCCGCAATGTGGCGTTGATCGCGCACGTCGACCATGGCAAGACGACGCTGGTCGACGCCATGCTGTCTGCCGCCGGCGTCTTCGGATCGCACGAGGCGCGGGTGGACCGGGTGATGGATTCGAACGATCAGGAACGGGAGCGGGGCATAACCATCCTCGCCAAGGCAGCCTCGATCGATTGGAAGGGCACGAAGATCAACCTGGTCGACACGCCGGGGCACGCCGACTTCGGCGGCGAGGTAGAGCGGGCGCTGGCGATGGTGGACGGTGTGCTGCTGCTCGTCGATGCCGCCGAAGGGCCCATGCCCCAAACCCGCTACGTCCTCTCCAAAGCACTCGACCTCCACATACCGGCCGTCGTGGTGATCAACAAGGTCGATCGGCCAGACGCCCGGCTGGCCGCAGTGGTTGATGAGGTCTACCAACTCTTCTTCGACCTCGAAGCGACCGACGCCCACATCGAATTTCCCATCATCTCCTCGATCGCCCGCCATGGAAAGGCGATCGTGGGAGTCGGGATACCAGGGGACGGCGATGATCTGTCTCCTCTGCTGGATGCCATCGTCGAAACGATCCCCGCCGCGGCCGGTGATCCGCAGGCTCCGCTGCAAGCATTGGTGACGAACCTCGATGCATCGGACTACCTCGGCCGGCTGGCGATCGGCCGGGTGGTCAACGGTACGCTCCGGGCAGGCAGCCAAATCGCCCTCTGCCACAGCAACGAAGAGGAGCCGCCTCTCAAGAGAAAACTGGGCCAGTTGATGGGATTCGAAGGTTTGGGTCGTATCGAGGTCGAAGAGCGGACCGCAGGGGACCTCTTTGTGGTGGCGGGCTTCCCCGAAGTAGAGATCGGCGATACCTTGGCCGACCCGGACGATCCTCAACCCCTCCCCCGTCTCATTGTCGATGAGCCGGTATTGCGCATGACGTTCGGCGTCAACACCTCGCCGCTCGCCGGCCGCGATGGGTCCCTCCTCACCTCACGCCAGATTCGCGAACGCCTCGAACGGGAGGTGCTCGGCAACGTGTCGATTCGGATCGGGCCGACGGCCTCTCCCGAGATCATCGAGGTGGCGGGGCGCGGGGAATTGCAGCTCGCCGTGCTGATCGAATCGATGCGCCGGGAGGGCTTCGAGCTGCAGGTCAGCCGACCGGAAGTGATCATCCGCGAAATCGACGGCAAGCCCCACGAGCCGGTCGAGCGGGCAGTGGTTGATGTCCCAGACGAACACGTCGGAACGGTCACCCAGGCGATTGCACCGCGCAAGGGACAGGTCACCGATCTGCGGCCGGGCGATCGGGGACGAACCATCGTCACGGTGACTGCCCCCGCCCGGGGACTTCTCGGGTTCCGATCATTGCTCATGACGACAACCAGAGGCACGGCTCTGGTGCACCAGCACCATGCCGGATGGATGCCCTGGGCGGGTGAGCTGCCCCACCGCCAGGGAGGCCCGCTGGTATGCGACCGGCGTGGGACCACGACCGGATATTCGCTCGACAATCTGCAGAAACGAGGAGAGCTCTTCCTCGGATCAGGAGAAGAGGTCTACGAAGGCATGATCTTCGGAGAGAACTCCCGGCCGGATGAGATGCCTGCCAATCCGACCAAGCCGAAACAACTCACCAACATCCGGACCCACGCCTCAGACGAAGCCATCAAGTTGAAGCCTCCACGGCGGTTGACCCTCGAGATGGCCATCGAGTGGATTGCAGACGACGAACTCGTCGAAGTCACCCCCACTGCCATCCGGGTTCGCAAACGTTATCTCACAGAGAGCCAGCGCAAGCTGGCCAAGAAACGGGCCTGACCTCCTCCTCACTGAAGGGACTTCCGGCCCTGTACCGGTCGGTCGGGTGGGCATACGTCTGAGCTGAGGAGGTGAAACATGACACAGCTCCGCGAACGCGAGCAGGTCGGTCTCACCCCGCCGCCGTTGAGGATCAACCACGCCTTCGAGTGGTTGTTGAGCATCCTCGGAATCGCGGTCGGCGGAACGGGCGGCTACCTGTACTTCGCCGATCAGGCGAGGACGATCCACATCCTGGGTTGGGAGTCACAGGTTGGCGCCATTGCCGCCGGGTGGGGTTACGGCCTGCAAATCGCCGGATCTCTGCTGCTGTTCGGCTGCTTTGCGATCTTCGCCCGAAAAATCTTCAACCGCGACGGTTACTGGAATCTGGCGGTCTGGACAGGGGCGATCCTGGCAGGGGCCGCTCTGCTGTACGCACTGATTTTCGCCGGTACGTGGATTTTCTGATTCGCAAGAACCCCGGGCCCAAACGGAGAGATTGCACCCGAAGGACGCTCAGGGAGCAAACGCGATCTTGAGGACCCCCGGCTCCCGAGCAGCAAACCGGCGGTACATCTCGGCTCCTTGAGCCAGGGAAACCGAGGGATGGGTCAGGAGGACCTCACCAGGAACGACCACCTCCCCTGCCACCACCCGGCCAAGGAGATGATCGAGGATCGACCGCACCGGTGCCCGGCCCGTTCGAATCGTGATGTTACGGTCGTATGCTTCGACCGCAGTGACCTGAAAATGGTCGGCGGTCGGCACCGAGATGATCGAAAGGGTACCGCCGGGCCGGAGCAGCCGCACCGCCATGCGCTGCGCAACCGGTGTCCCAGCCGCTTCAATTACCGCTCCCACGGGAAGGATCGATTCTTCATCGCCGGGAAGTACCGGCTGGGCGCCCAACCGCTCAGCCCGATCTCGTCGATCCTCCAGCGGATCGACGGCCATCACCGGGGCGGCCCCCATCGAAATCGCCGCGACCACCGCGCACAGCCCAACCGAACCCAATCCGATGACCACCGCCGGTTCGCCGGTGACAATCCCGGCTCGTTCGGCTGCGTACCAGCCCGTGGGAAAGTTGTCCGCCAGGAGAACGGCTTGCTCATCGGAGATCTCATCGGATAGTCGCACCAAGGTTGAAGCAGCGAGCGGGACCCTGACCTGTTCGGCTTGACCGCCCGCCAGGGCAGGAGCAGAGAGGAGATCGGGATCTCCGAAACCGAACAATTCTCCGGACGAACAGCGAGCGCTCAACCCTGCGATACACGGCCGGCACGTACCGCAATTTGTCGTGAACGGGACAAGTACCCGATCCCCCGGCATGAAGTCGCCCACATCGTCTCCGACGGCGACTACCTGCCCGACAACCTCGTGTCCGGGGATCACGCCAAACCGAACTCGTTCCCGGCCCTCATAGGGATGAAGATCCGACCCGCAGAGGCCCGCCCCCCGGACCGCAACGACGGCATCGGTAGAACGCTCCACTTCCGGTTCGGGAAGGTCGGTCCGGTAGGTGATCACACCCACCCCGTCCAGGGTCAAGCCACGCATCACCGAGAGGCTACCGGCAGAACGAGCGCTCAGGCAGGTCTGAGTTCCGGGGGGAGATGATCGAGGCGGAGTACCTTGTCGGGCGCGATGTTGATCAGTACCGTGCTGTCGGGCAGCCGGGACGACAACTCGCTCGAAACGTTTTCGATTCGGTACGTGGCCCGGCCCGCCGAAGCAGCCTTCCAGAGCAGTTCCCGGGCGGCCGGTTCCGTCAAGCCGTAATCGTCCGCCACGATGGAGGGCAAAGGACCTACTCCAAGCAAAGAGGACAGCTCGGCGCTCATTTCTTCATCGAGCGGCGCGCTCCAATGGACATCTGCTACCTCGACCAGGTGGTGTACGAGGGCGGGCATGTGCGGCGGGATCTCGAGGACATCGTCCTCATCGTCGGTTGGGACGGAATCCTCACCGTCGATGACCTTCGGTTGGGTAGAGCCGCTCACGACGCCCATGACATCCATGAGGACGAGGGGACGATCCGTCTGAGGCTCGCTGCGGCCCTCGGCCACCCACTCGTCGATCTCTTCTCGCATCCGGGCGCGGACCAGCGATTGCCAGGAAGTGCCTTCGGGTGATGTCACTTTCTCTCCCTCTCCCAGCGCCGTATTGGTCTGGTGCTCTCCTCTTTTCGGCGTCCCGACCAGAATTCTTGAATCCAAGAACGGCGCTACCGACCCGCCGTCGATACCTTGGTCGCAATCCACCCGTGGTCGGTCGTGGCGGAACTCCGCCTGCCGGTCGCCGCTGAGCAACTATGAGCTGCTGGAAGCCTTCATCGGTTTCTCATAGACGGCGCCCTCCCCGGCAAACAAACGGGTTCAGATGCCGGGAAGATCAGGTAGGTGCAAGGTGGCCACAACGCAAGACGTTACTGCGGCCGTTGCTCGGCTGGTGGGGTATGACGGACCAGAACTACCGGCGACGTCGTCTGCCCCGGGCCGCCCGAACCGTGGTCCGTTTCATCTCCGGGCGCACCAGGCTCTCTGGTGCCTCCCAGGCGGTCAGATCATCGAGTCGATCGTCGTTGGAGAACATCTTCACGATGGGCTCACTGAGCCCTGCTTCGATCTGGACCTTGTGGACCATCTCGATCTGGTCCCACTCGACGAAGGTGACCACCAGGCCTTCCTCACCGGCGCGAGCGGTTCGACCGGAGCGGTGAACGTACGTCTTGGAATCTTCTGGTGGGTCGAAGTGGATCACGATATCCACACCTTCGATGTCGAGACCCCGGGCGGCCACATTGGTGGCAACCAGCACCTTGCTATGACCGTCTGCGAAAGCAGCCAGCATGCGTTCCCGTTTCCCCTGCGGGAGATTGCCATGGATCGGCCGCGCCGCAACGCCCAGGTCACGCAGGTCGTCGGCCACCTGATCGCAGCCTCGTTTGGTACGCACGAATACGAGAACGCGCTCTGCCGAAGCAGCAATCCGTGCAGTCATCTTCGCTTTGTCCATGTGATGTACCTGAATGAAACGATGTTCCGATGTCTCAACGGTGACCGAATCGGAGGCAACCTCATGGAGTACCGGATCCTCCATGTAGCTGTCGATGAGCGCGCCAACACTGCCACCCAGGGTGGCGGAGAACAGAAGAGTCTGGTGGTTCCCTTCCACGGCTCGCATGATCCAACGGACCTGCGGGAGGAAGCCAAGATCGGACATCTCATCTGCCTCGTCGATCACCACTACGTCTACCCCGTTGAGAGCCAGAGCCTTACGCTCATACAGATCGATGAGCCGCCCGGGGGTCGCAACGACAATCTCTGCCCCGCGGGCGAGGGCATCCATCTGGTGCTGCATCGAGACACCGCCGTAGATGGCCACGACCTCGTGACCACGCGTCTGAGCGAGCGGCCGGAGCGCTTCGGTCACCTGCGAGCACAACTCGCGTGTCGGCACAAGCACCAGTGCTACAGGTCGATTTTTCTTGGCGTCTCTGAGGTTCTGGATGATGGGGAGACCGAAGGCAAGGGTCTTGCCAGAACCGGTCTTCGCTTTCCCGCACACATCGCGTCCCATGAGGGCATCGGGGATCGTGAGCGCCTGGATCGGAAACGGAGATGCGATTCCCGCTTTGTCCAGGACGTCGACTAGGTCGTCGGCGATGCCGAGTTCGGCGAATGATGTTGCGGTGCTGAGATGTTCGGCGGCGATGGCCACGGTGCTCCTGCGGTAAGGGGACCGGCTCAATCCGGGCGGAGAGCCGCCGGGACGATTTCTCCCGGAGCCACCACCATACCTCCCCGGCGGAGAAAGCCATAGGCGCCGAGCAACATTTCTTGGCGGGTTCCGGGCTCGTCCCGTACGCTTTAGCACATCATGAAGCCGGTACATCTCCGCTCGGCGACGTCCGCCGATGCCGAAACCATTCACGCTCTGGTCCGGACGTCAGAAGTCAATGACCGGGAACCCCAGGTAGCGTCGATCGACGAAATCCATGAGATCTTCGACGATCCCCACCTCGACCCGAAGGAGGACATGCGGCTGGCATGCGTCGACGGCCGGGCCGTTGGGTGGGGCTACGTGTGGCACCACCCAAGCGGAGAGCGCCTCGAGCGGGCCTACCTTTTTGGGACCGTCCATCCCGATTGGCGAGGACGAGGCATCGGGAGAACCATCTTCGCCTGGCAGCTCGAACGGGCTCGAGCGGCGTTGGCCACATACCGCGACCTGCCGCGCTTCATCAAGACGGCAGCCTGGGACTGGTTGACCGACGCCCAACACCTCTATGAGCGGTTCGGCTTTCAGGCCGTGCGCTGGTTCGATGAGCTACTTCGACCGCTCGACCCTCCCCTGGAGATCACCGGGGTGGCCGGTGTTGACGTCACGGCTTGGAGAACGGATCAAGCCGAGGAGGTTCGCCTCCTCCACAATCGCGCCTTCGCCGATCACTGGGGATCGGGATCGATCGACCCGGACGCCTGGACAAACCGGCTGGCCGGCTACGGAACCAGGCTCGACCTCAGCGTCATCGCTCTGGCGGGCGAGGAGGTTGTCGGCTACAGCATCAACGAGGTCTACCCGGAGGACGAGGAGCTGCTCGGCCGCCGCGACGGTTGGATCGGCACGCTGGGCGTCGACCGGAATCACCGGGGCAGCGGAATAGCATCAGCTCTGATAGCTGCCTCACTTGAACACTTCCGGCGGGCGGGACTCACCCACGCTTCGATCGGCGTCGACGCGGACAGCCCGACCGGTGCGCATCGGCTCTACCGCCGGCTTGGTTTCGAAATGGAGAAACGAAGCGTCACCCACCAATTGGAGTTGTGACGGTGGGTTGACGAAACCCACCAGAAGCTGGTCGGCGCCGGTCACCGAAGCCACCTGGCCCCCTTCGATGCTTTCTGGGGTCAGCGTTACGCAACCGTGCTCGATCCGGACGGGAACCCCGTTGATCTATTCGCCCCGCTCGGCCGGCGCCGGAGCAGGATGGATGATCACCAGAGCCCGCCGCTCTGCATACCGCTCGAGATCTGCCCGGTCCGGGTGCGGCGGCAAACCCTCTCTGCGCATGATGGCACCCACCATTCGGGGATGGCGACGCAGACGGTATTCCAGGAAATCGGCCACCCGAGCCCGATCGGTGACTGCTTCGGCCATACCTGAGAAGCGATGCGAGCTAACCCGCACCTCCACGTGCGGATCGGCCTCGATGTTGCGGAACCAATCGGCCCGGTCGCCCAGAGCCGAGGCAACATGGATCTCACCGTCGATCTCCTCGTATTGGAGTGGAGTCACTCGGGGCAGACCCGATTTCCGGCCGGTAGTGGTCAGCAAGAGCACCACCCGCCCGTAGAGATGCCCAAAGCCGAGTGCGTAGAGGATCTGAGGCGGCCGTTTGATCCACCGGAGGAGTGTTCTCGAAAACTGCGTTGGCGCCACATCGTCTCCTCGTGATTTCCAAGCTACTCCAAGCCGGCCTGCCCTTCGGCCGGTAGTGCGTAATCTCTGAGGGTGCACCGCACCCCGCCCCGGCCCGGATCACCGCCCGTGCTCCCGGCGCGGCGAGGCGCCCTTATCACCGTGTGGGTCGTCGTG
>JAHEDM010000115.1 GCA_024641205.1 Actinomycetes bacterium | reverse complement strand
CTCTTCTTTCCCTTCCAGCAGTCGCTTCAACCGGCGTTAATCCGTCTCGATCGAATCCCGGACCACCTTTGCGACCAACGGCTTAGCGAACCTGGGGAACCCACGCGAATATCCGACCAATTCAAACCTCGGAGCGGGGTAATCGTCGTCCGGCCAACCCACCCGGCCTCACCTGTCGGGACCTTCGGCAACAGGCGGCGGATGCGACTCCTTTGATCGTGAGAGCGGGGACGTGCGTCGGTGCCGGTCCGAAGGGCCACAGTGCCCAGTCTTCTCGAGCACTGGGATAAGGGGATCCGTCTCCGAATGGGCCGGCGCTAGGTTTGGGACGACACCGATGTCGCGGTCATGCCGAGTCGATCGGGAGCCCGATGACTGACCAGAAGATCTCTCGTGGTCCACGAGTCGCCGAAGACTCTCCGTCTCCTGGCTCCGGCGCACTCCTCTTCGCGACGATGGTCGTTCTGCTCTCCTCGTGTAGCTCGGCTGCCGAGCAGGTGACCGAAGTGGTTGCAATGGGCGGAAGAACGAGCCGTCATCCTCGACGCGCCGGATTGGGAGTCGCTGGACTCGGCCAAGCTTGGCTTCCTCGACGAGGCGGTGGCGGACAAACGGGTCGTCTTCCTTGGCGAACCTGATCACTACATCAGCGAAAAGTACCGATATCGGTTGATTCTGATCCGCGATTTATTCGAAAAAGGGTTCCGGTATGTCGGTATGGAAATGGGACTGTCGGACGGTATGCGAGTCGACCAATACCTCGAGACGGGTGATCTCGCCTATCTCGATCGAGTATCCATCTACGGGTACCTTGGTGATGTGCGCGTTGATCGAGATGATGTCCCTCCACTGTTCCACGCGCAAGCATTCTTCGATGATTTCGTGGACGAGGAGCGATGGTTTCTGCAGCAACTCCGAATGCTGAACGAATCACTCGAACCGGGCGAGGATCGCTTGCACTGGTTTGGCTTCGATATTGATCCTCTTCCTGGAGGCGGATACGCCGAAGCAACGTCCCTCCTGGAGCCCCTCGGATCCGAAACCGTTCTGGACGAGATCCGTGCCCGGCTAGTCCGCATCCCCGGCGAGAGCTTCACCGAGGAAGCCGACCGGCTCGAAGACCTGCTGGGATTCCTAGCTGCCAATGAAGAACAGATAGCCGTTGTCGATGATCTTCGCGCCGTTGTGCAGAATCTGGTCGACTCGTTGCGGTTTCGGGAACTCGCCTACCGAGAGCCGCTGGGCCAGCACTGGGATGAGGGTCTGCAGTACCGAGAGGAGGCTCTCATCGATCGATTGGATGAGGGTTGGCTCCCCTGCCGTCGGGCGCCAAGTTCATTCTGATGGGACACAACATGCACCTGAGCAAGGACAGCTCGGTGCTGCGGTTCGGCCCAACGAGCGGTGACCCTTCGAGCTCTATGTGGCCGTCCCTTGGCACCGCCGTCGCCGAGCGGCTCCCTGTGTACTCCATCTGGATGCTCTACGATCACGGCACCAGCGCGATTCCCTCGATGTCGGAGTCAATCGTCACGATTCCGAGTCACCCAGACCGCATCGAGCACCTGTTGGCACAGATCGGGTCGGTCTTCGTTCTCCCGCTCGAGGACGCCGACCGCCGGTCCACTTGGATCGACGAGGAACGGAATTTCGTGCAGAACGGCGACTATGCCGGCGGTCTACTGCGGCGACATGCCGATGCCATCTTCTTCGTGAATGAAGTACACGTTGTGGGGCACTCGTAATGGGGCCAAGCTCATCCGGCCAGCCACCAGCGCAGATCAGAGGGCCTCTGTGACCGCCGTCACCGACCTCTCCGATTCCCTACGCGCGGCCAGCAGCGCTCCGCCGATAACCAGCGCCACTCCGATCAGGGAGACCACGGTCACGTGGTCGTTGCGGAACAAAACGCCGAGTACCAGGGCAACGACCGGAAGCATGTAGGTGATGAACGACGATCTCGTCGAACCGACCCGGCTCACCAGCGAGCCCATGATCACGAAGGCCAGTCCCGTCCCGACCGCGCCTAAAACCACAAGCGCAAGCATCGAATCCCAGGCGAAGGTTGAATGCAGGAGCCCCGCAACGCCCAGCGGTGCAGTCCAAATGGTGGCGTAGGCCAGCATTCGTGCATTGACCGCCAGCGCACCGTATTGCTGGGTAATCGGTGCCGCAATATTGACGGCCAGGCCGTAACAAGCTGTGGCAAGCAGCGCCAGCACCACTCCAAGCGTCTCGGAGGAACCTTCCGCTCCCGAAGACAGGCTGATGGTCGCCACTCCGACAAAGCCGAGGATGAGGCCGATCAGGACGGCTCCATGGGGGAGCTTTCGCAACAGGAGCGTGGTGATGATGGCGGCGAAGATGGGCATGGCGCCGTTGAGCATCCCGGCGACTGCCGAGTTGATGTACTGCTGTGCAATGGGGAACAGGGTGAAAGGGATCGCCACCCACACGAAGGACAGGGCGATCAAGCGAGGCACGTCGTACGGTTCGATGCGACCCCGGGCCTTGGGCACGAGGGCAAGCACAAGCGCCCCCAGACCCACCCGCATCCAGGTGATCAACCCGGGTTTGAAAGCTTCCAGGCCGATGTCGATCAGCAGAAATGAGGATCCCCAGATCAAGCCGATGGAGACGAACAGAGTCCAATCGAGTGGTGAGAATGCCTCTTGATTGGTCCCGGCCGAAGTGCTGAGAATCCGCGAACCCATGTACGGCTCCATCGTCAAAGCCGTCAGCCTACGCCCCGGGGAGGCGTTTCGGCGACGAGGCCGTCTCTCAGCGGAGGATCCGGTCGAACTCCACGTCTTCGGCGGCCAGCACATAGGCGACCGCAGGCAAATGCCGGGTTCGCTCGATCAGGTAGCGGAGGTGATCGGCGAACGCTTCGATATCGTCGGTTGGGCGGGGGAGACCGATGAACGTCAGGTCGGCTGCGGTTGAGGTTGCACTGATGACGTCGATCGGGGGGCGTCGATCGACGAGCACATCGACTTGGGCTTGCATGCGGGTTGAAGAGATCAGCTCGGCCAGATTGGCCCGGGCTCCGTCCGCGCCGTCCTCGTCCCTCACAATCATCCGAACGTGCAATCCGACGTTGCTCCAGGTGAGGCTGCTGGAGATGAGATGCCCGAGGGTGACCATGAGGCTTCCGTTCCCCCGCATGCTCTGCCACCAAACATCGATGTGACGTCTTCGTCCGAAGAGGCGTCCTTCGTCTGCCCTGACGATTACCACATTGCGGTTGGCCCGGTAAAAGCTGGCAATCATTTGGGCATATTCGATTGGATCACTGGTTGTTTCGCCGTCACCCAACAGGACGGTGTTTGGTACCAGGTAGCCCAACCCGTATGCCTCGACCAGGGTGGCCGCTCCTTCGTACGGGCTGGCGGCAGACACCACCCGGACCAACGCATCGACGTTGCGCTCCTCGATGTGGTCCCGGATTGTCGCGGCCAGGTTGTTCTTGCGTTCGGTATTCGTCGCCGCAGACGCCGGCAAGATGGTGGCCACGCTGAGGATGCCCCGGTCGTGGGAAATGGTATTAGCGAGGTCGATGAGGTACCACCGCTTCTCCGGGTTGCCTGCCAGGACGAGGAAATGAGGTCGCCAGCTGCGGGCCTGGGCATCGGCGCTCAGGTTGAACAAACCCCAGCGAATCATGGCCTGCCACACTCCCTGCCGGACGTCGCCCCAGGTGCTCTGCAGCCCGCGTCGCTTCAGCCACAGGTACACCCCGAGGACGATCACCGCTGCCAGGGCCGTGGCGGGGGCATCGATCAGGACCATGACCACGGAACAGCCAACGGCGCCGATCAAGGAGAAGCCCCAGTGGACCTTGAAGGTAGGCCGGAAGGAAGGGCTGCGAAGCAGTCGTTCAACCGCGGAAACGATATTGACAACTGCGTAGGTGGCCAGAAAGAACATCGTCAGGATGGGGGCGATGACGTTCAGGTCGCCGAGTGCCACCGCCGTGAGGGCTAGGCCTAGGGTCACGAAGGTCCCGACCCGCGGTTCGTCGTTTGGACCCGTTCCCCGCCCCAGGAAACCCAACGGCTTGGGGAGGATATTGTCCCGGGCGATGGCCTGCAGGATTCGGGGAGCTCCCAGGATGCTGCCCAGGGCGCTCGACAGGGTTGCTCCCCACACCCCGATCAGGATGGCATCTCCCCATATGGCAATGTTCCTCATGATGAGGGGATCTGCGACCAGTTGGGCGGCGGTGGCGCGCTGCGCAAGAAACACAGGAATAGCCATGTAGATGAGGTAGCTGACGCCGATGGCGGCCAGAGTGCCGCGGGGGATCGATCGGCGGGAATTGGCGAGGTCGCCGGACATGTTGACGCCGGCCATGATGCCGGTAACAGCCGGGAAAAACACCGCGAAGACCTGCCAGAACCCAACCGGATCAAAGGTGGCCGCTGCCTCGATCGTGGCCGTGTGCCCGAAGAAAAGCGAAAGCAGTGACAGGGCGATTCCACCCATGATGAAGTACTGGGCGCGGATGGCCACCCTTGCGGACACGAGGGCAATTGTGGTCACCAAGACGGTGGTAACCAGACCAACAATCCGAGCGTCGAGAATCGGAAACACGCGGGCAACACTTTCGGCGAACCCGATCGTGTACAGGGCGACCGACAGGGCTTGTGCCAGGTAGAGGGGTATGCCGATGGCGCCGCCGATCTCGACGCCGAGTGCTCGGCTGATCATGTAGTACGCCCCTCCGGCGCGGACCCGTTGATCGGTGGCGATCTGGGAAATGGAAAGGCCGGTCAGAAAAGTGATGCCGGTGGCGATCGTCACGATGATCAGGGTGCCGGTCAGCCCGGCCTGTCCGAGCACCCACCCGAAGCGGAGGTACATGATGACGCCGAGAATCGTGAGGATCGATGGCGTGAAGACCCCACCGAACGTGCCGAGACCCTGCTGGTTGTCCTGCGTACGATGAGATGTCCGCACAGACGCACTTCCTTCGGGATGGGCAGACACAGGCCAAGGCCAAACCGGCCGCGAGTGTACTGGAGCGTCCGGCGGCGGGGCACCGATTCGACCTGCGTTCAGGACTTCAATCTCCGTTGCTCAACAGGGTCTGCGCGGCGTGGAAACCGGCCATGCCGTGAACACCCGGTCCGGGCGGAGTTGCCGACGAACCCAGGTAGAGACCAGGGCCGACGTGGTAGGGGGAGCGGCTCAGCCTGGGCCGGAAGAGCATCCGAAGTTGATCGGTTCGTCCGCCGGCAATGTCGCCGCCGACCAGGTTGGGATTCCAGGCCTCGAGATCAGCGGGACCCGTCGCATGCCGATCGATGATCAGGTTTCGGAAACCGGGAGCAAAGCGTTCGACCTGTCGCTCGATTGCTTCGGTCATATCAAACGGAGAACCCGCCGGTACGTGGCAATAGGTCCACAGCACGTGCTTGCCTACCGGAGCACGACTGGGGTCGGTGACCGTTGGCTGTGACGCAATCACGAAGGGTCGATCGGGGACCACTCCATCCCACGAGGCTCGTTCCGCTTCGGCAATCTCTTCGGACGTGCCGCCCAGGTGCAAGGTGCCTGCTTTCCGACAATCAGGTGCACTCCACGGGACCGGTCCATCGAGGGCAAAATCCACCTTGAAGACGCCCGGGCCGTGTCGGTACAGCCGGTACCGCCGTCGGGCGCGAGCCGGCAGGCGCTCTCCGGCGATGGTGGCCATCGCTCGCGGCCCGGTGTCGAAGACAACGGTCCCGACCGGGGAGATATCGTCGAGATCACGCACATACCGGTTGGTCTCAATCAGTCCGCCCATCTCCCGGAACACCGATGCCAGCGCATCCACAATGGCTTGGGACCCACCCTTGGCGACCGGCCAACCCGTTACATGCACGAGCGCAGCGAGTACCAGGGCCACGGCAGTATTACCCGGTTTGGAAAGCGGCATGGGGGTATGAGCGGCCAACCCCGCCAGCAGGGCCCGCCCCTGGGTGGTGCGAAGTGATCCTTGTGCCACACTGGCCGGCCGGAGCCCGCGGATCCCCAATCCGGCCAGCGCCAGTGGATGTGACGGGATGCGTAGGACCGGACCGAATACGGCCTCAGCGATGAGATCCCACCCCTGGGCGAGAGATCCCACTGCCCGTTGGTAGAGCGGCCCGTCCTCATCGAGAAGCTCGGAGGTGACACCGACCGAGTGGTGCAGCACGGCGGCGGTACCTCCGTCGAGGGGATGAGCGAGCGGGATCTCGGGGCGGAGCCAGGCCAGCCCGTGCTGCGCCAGGGGGAGGCTTTGGAAGAACGGCGAAGCAGCCCCGAGCGGGTGGACGGCAGCCCCAAGATCGTGTCGAAATCCGGGCAGGGTGAGCTCCTGCGTCGTTGCTGCACCACCGATGGTGTCCAGTCGCTCGTAGACGACCACAGACCGGCCGGCCGCCTGCAGAACAATGGCAGCTGCCAGTCCGTTTGGTCCGGCCCCGATGATGGCAACGGTGGACATAGCGACGATTGTGCCCGATCCGGAGGATAAGTGACGATCGATGCTCGCTGTTGACAGACGGCCTGGATCGCCCGGGCCGGCCGCACAGTCCGGAACCCCGATCGTGCGGTTGCGCCGGCTCGTGATTTGTTTCACATAAAAGTAGCCTTGCAGGTGCGATCTGCCTCAGGTGTTGAGGAAGAAAGGCCGTTGTTGTGCCTTGGCCAGACGTACTCATGGCCGTTTCGGAGGCGAACCTGCTGGCCGCTCGTTACCAGATGGCGATCAGTCTTGGCTTTCACATCATCCTGGCTGCCCTCGGCATTGGTTTTCCGCTCATCACGCTCATCGCTCATACCAGGGGTATTCGCCGTCAGGATCCCGATGCGCTCATGCTTGCCAAGCGATGGTCGAAGGTCATGGCGGTCCTCTTTGCCGTCGGTGCCGTGTCCGGAACCATCTTGAGCTTCGAGATGGGCATGCTGTGGCCGGGAATGATGGGCCCGTTCGGGGACGTGATTGGACTTCCGTTCACTCTGGAAGGGGTCTCCTTCTTCTTGGAGGCGATCTTCCTGGCCATCTACCTTTACGGATGGAAACACTTGTCGGCCCGGATCCATTACCTCACGTTGTTTCCGATCGTATTGGCGGGAGTCACCGGCAGTTTCTTCATCGTCTCCGTCAACGGGTGGATGAACTCTCCTGCCGGGTTTGCGATCGCGGGTGACAGTTCGATCATCAATGTCGACCCGTGGGCGGCGATGTTCAATGCATCCGCCGGGGTCCAGTATGTCCACATGTTGCTGGCCGCCTACATGGTGTCCGGTTTCCTGGTGGCGAGTGTCTACGCAGTCGGATGGCTCAAAGGCCGTCACGACCACCTCCACCGGCTCGGGTTCGCCATCCCGTTTGTTTTGGCTGCATTGGCGGCCCCCCTTCAGGTGCTGGTGGGCGACGTCGCCACGAGACACCTCATTGATTCCCAACCCGGCAAATTCGCAGCTATCGAGCTACTTCCGGAGACGATGGCCCGGGCTCCGCTGACACTG
>JAHEDM010000114.1 GCA_024641205.1 Actinomycetes bacterium | reverse complement strand
TGCGTCGCCGCAGAGCATCAAGGATGAGGAGGCCGAGCCCCAGAACGAAGGATCCATGCACGCCCGCCCACACCCACAGAATCAACGGAAGGGGCCAGTCCGCTTGTATCTCGAGGACCACCATCAGCAGAGCCAGCAGGACGAGCGAGAACAGTACGGGCCTCGGCACTAGATTGGGCAGCCCCAGCCACATGAGGGCGACCAAGGCGAGGGCTACCGGTATTGGGTTGGATACTCGACGAAACCCGACGTAGCCGACCAGGGCGAGAACTAGCCCGCCGCAAACGATCAGCAGCCAGGGCACCCACCCGAGCCCACCAGTTGCCCGTTCGAGCGAGCCGTACAGCAGGTCGGCGAGCCACGACTGCGTGCGCCAGGGTTCTCCGGACATTGTCAGGGAAAACGGATCGGTGCTGAGCACGACACCCGATGTCAGCTGGAGATCGCCCGCCCGGATATGCCAGAGAAACGAGTTGTCACGAATCGGCCGAGCAGCTCCGATCACAATCCCGATCCACGGAGCGAGCAATAGGAGATGGCGTACCGAGAGCCGTCGCCACAGCGGCGGAAGCGAACCCGTTGTTGCGGCGGCCACGCCGGCCCTTCTACATCTCAGTGAAGGTGTTGTAGATCTGAATAGCCGCCGGGCCGAGCAAGACGATGAACAGCGCCGGGAAGATACAGAACACCAACGGGAAAACCATCTTCACAGGTGCGGCAAAGGCTTTCTCCTGGGCTCGCTGGCGGCGTTGGATTCGCATCTCGTCGGCTTGCACGCGCAATACCTGAGCGATCGCAACACCGAATGCCTCGGCCTGCATCATGGCCAACAGGAACGAGCGAAGCTCATCCAGGTCGGTGCGGTCGGTGAGATGGCGCATGGCGTCGCGACGGCTCACACCTACGCGGGTCTCCTGCAACATGCGGAAGAATTCCTCCGAAAGGGGCCCCGGCACGGTCCCAACGACCCGGGCCAAAGCCGAGTCAAATCCGAGTCCCGCCTCGACACTGATCACCAGCAGGTCGAGCACATCCGGGAGCGCCCTTTGCATGGCGAGACGCCGGTCGTCGATCTTGCGGGTCAACCACACGTCTGGCCCAAAGAAACCGAGGATCGCCAGCAAAGCAAAGGACAAGACTTTCATGCGGAGTTCCAGGCCACCCTGCAGGAAGAACCACAAGATAATGGCACCGACGGAGGTCATCAGCTTGATGACGGCCCATGAGTTGGCGTCGAGGTTCCCAGGGCTACCGGCGAGGACGATCCGCCGCTGTGTTTTCTTCAACCAACCCACCGGAGTGAACCGGGCCAGCGTCCGACCAACGGCCAGGAAGACGGGGGCAATAGCACGCTCGGCGACCGGCTTCTTCAGGGTTTCCTCGCGGATGAGTTCGGCCGAGCCGTAGACGGCCAGCCGCTCGGTAGCGGCTTTGCGGGCTCGCACGATCCCAAAACCAACCCAGAGCACCAGCCCCGACATGGCCACGAAGACCGATCCAACGGCGAATAATTTGGGATCCATTTAGACCTCGATATCCACGATCTTCTTGAGCCAGTAGATCCCGGCTCCCATTAACAAGAGTCCTGCACCTATTGCGATAAGCCCGGCCGTCACAGTGAAGAGCGGTTCTAGATAGCCGCGATTCGTGGTGTAGAGAAACGCGAACAGCACAACAGGGAGCAAAGCCAGGACGATGGCCGAGAGGCGGCCTTCCGCCGTCAGAGCCCTGATCTCGCCTTTCAGCCGGTTCCGCTGTCGCATCGTGTCGGCCACGGTCTGCAAGACTTCGGCGAGGTTACCGCCGACTTCGCGCTGGATTTCGATCGCCATGACTGCCCACTGAAAGTCCTGGGATCGCATCCGTTCGGCGATGGCTTGCATGGTGTCGACTACCGGGCGTCCTAGCCGGGATTCGGCGATTGACCGCCCGAATTCACGTCCGGTCGGTTGGGGAGCTTCGGCGGCTACCGCTTCGACTGCCTGCAGGAGCGAGTAACCGGCCCGCAGTGATGTAGAGAGAAGCGTCAGGGTGTCCGGGAGTTGCCGCTCAAAGATGCGCTTCTCCCTGGTACCGGCGAATTGGATAGCCGCGGCAACGAACAGCAACGCGACCAAGAATCCGACCCCGGCCGCGATCACGCTCCTGGTGAACAATCCGGCCAGAACGCCGACGATCACACTGAGCCCCAGTCCGGCCGCCAGGGCTTCTCCGCCTCGCAGGGGGATGTTGGCTTGTTCCAGGACCGCGTTGACACCGCTGAGCAAGCCTCGCCGCTGGGCGGCCTCCTCGGCCGACTTCGTGAACCGGCTCAAACCGGGAATCCTGGCCAGGAATCCCTTCTTCTCTTCCTCCGGAGCGGTACGACCCCGCCCGTAGGCCTGGAGACGCTTCCGGAACGCCGACGCCCCGTCCTCGTCGCCCGGACCGGCCAGAATGATGATGAAGAGTACGATCCCGAGTCCTACCGCCAGAGTTCCGAGCAGTCGAAGCGTCCCAGCCGAAACCGGACCGGCGTTGGCAGGCGAGTACGGCTCGGGTTGAGCGTAGGTTACGGTGGTCGTCGTGGTGGGCGGAGGCGCCTTGATGAAGCCGGGTACGCTCACCGTGGTACTGGTTGCCAAGGTCTGATAGCTCACCCCGATGGCGAGATCGCCTGCTTGATCCTGGGTGGCGTTGAACCGCACCACAACTTTGTTATCGAGTTCGCGCTTGATCTGGTCATAGAGACCGCTCAACTCGGCTGGTTCTGGCGTTGAAAGATAGAGCCCGTTTGTGGCTCCTACAATGGTCTGCAGATCGGCAGGATCGAAGGCTGTCGACTCGAGCGCCACGCCAAAAACACGCACGCCTTTGTCCGCCACGGCGGCCAGGGCGTCATCGAGAGATGCAACGCTGCCCTCATCTTTGCCGTCGGTCAGCACAATCATGTTGCGCTCCAACCGCGCAGCATCGCCAGAGAACAGCTCCGTTGCCCGAATGATGCCGTCGTAGAAGGCTGTGTCGCCGCCTGCCACGATGCCTTCCACACTGGCAACGAGGACCGACTTTGTGTTGGTGAAGCCTCGCACGACCTGGACGTCGTCGGCAAATGTGGCAACCGCGATGAAGTCCTCGGCTCGCTTCTGATTGATGAAGGACAGCGCGGCAGCTTTGGCAGCTTCGATCGGCTCCCCCTCCATGCTTCCGCTGGCATCGATAACCAGCACTATCCCTACCTGGACTCGCGATTCGGCGATAGTCTCGAGTTCGAGATCGGTGACCGCGTTTCCGTTTTCGGTGACTGCGAGTTCGGCTGGATCGAGAGCCGCTTCGAGATTCAAGAAATCGACGATCATCTGCACCCGGGGATAGCGGGCAATATTGACATCGGTGATCTCTATGACCGGAGCACTGCTTTCGGTCTGCGCCACTGCCGCCGCACCGGCCCCAAGGACCAGAATTCCGACGGTGACCGCCGCAACGAGGCTGCGTAGCCGTCTCACTTCGAATACTGGGCCTGGCGACGAGCGAAGGGTTCCGGATCAAACAGGTTCGGCGGCAGTTTGATCCCAAAGTCCTCGAGGTGGCCACTGAAGGTTGGCCGAATGCCGGTGGCTTTCAGCCGACCCAGGTACCGCCCGTTCTCGTCAACTCCCATTCCAAAGTCGAACAGGAACAAATCCTGCAAGGTGATGATCTCGCCTTCCATCCCCTCGACCTCCGTGATGTGCGTAATCCGGCGGGAGCCATCCCGCAAACGGGTCTGATGAACGATCAGGTTCACCGCCGACGCCACCTGCTCTCGAATGGCACGTACCGGAAGGTCGAACCCGGCCATCAACACCATCGTTTCGATTCGGGCGAGCGTGTCCCGCGGCGAGTTCGAGTGAATGGTGGTCATCGATCCATCGTGACCGGTATTCATAGCCTGCAACATGTCGAGCGCCTCGCCACCGCGAGCCTCACCAACCACAATCCGGTCGGGACGCATGCGCAAGCTGTTTCGCACCAGGTCGCGGATAGTGATCTGACCCTTGCCTTCCAGGTTGGGCGGTCGGGACTCGAGCGTCAACACGTGCTCCTGGTGAAGCTGCAACTCGGCGGCGTCCTCGATCGTGACGATGCGCTCGTCGCCCGGCAGATAACTCGACAAAACATTGAGGGTGGTCGTCTTGCCGGAACCGGTACCACCGCTAATGATGATATTGAGCCGACCTTTGACACACTGGCGCAAGAAATCTGCCGTGCTCTGGCTGAACGTATTGAACTGAACCATGTCCGCTTCGGTCAGCGGATCAACGGCGAACTTCCGGATGGTGAGAAACGGACCACCAATAGCCAACGGATGAACGATGGCATTGACACGGGACCCGTCCGGGAGACGTGCATCCACCATCGGGGTGGCTTCATCGATGCGTCGGCCAATCTGGCCGACAATCTTGTCGATGATGCGCCGGAGGTGTACCTCATCGACAAATCGAAACTCCGTCTTGACGATCTTTCCGTTGCGCTCAACGAACACGCTGTGCGGTCCGTTCACCATGATTTCGGTAACGTCCGGATCATTGAGGAGGGGATCGATCGGACCATAGCCAAGCACGTCGGAGGCAATCTCGTTGAGCAGCTGAGTACGATCGGAGCGCGTGAGCGGAACACTCTCCTCTTGGTCGAGTGCCCACTCCAGCATTTCCAGAACTCGGAGACGAAGCTCGGCATCGCTCATCTGACGGTCGTACAGCGTAGGGCCGAGCTCCTCAACTACCTTGAAGTGGAGTTTGCCACGCAGCTCTCGGAACATGTCATCGCGCTTTGTGTCAAAGCTCACTTCTGCTTGCTTGGCAGCTGCGACCCGCTCGGATAGAGATGCCATCGAATTCTCCCTCTACTTTTTGACCCGGCGCAACCCGGTCGGGTGGGCCACGGCTGGGATTGCCTCACTTCTGTTCAAGGCATCCATCGGCGCTTGCCAGGCTTCCCTGAAGTATCTTGCTTGACATCGGTGGCCACCAGGTCGTAGACCGAGTCGAAACCTCTCGCCACTCGTGACCTGGGGGCCGACTCCACCACGGGTCTACCTTCATTGATAGAAGCCGGGACCATCCCGTCTGAAGGAATGGCCGCCGAGATCTTCAATTTCAATGACCGTTCGATCTCCTTCTCGTCCAGGCGAGCACGTGCATTAGAGCGATTCAGGACCAACTGCACCTTGGAGCCCGGAAACTTCAACAGCCGCAGCGTTTCCAGAGCCAGCTTGGCGTTCTTCACGCTGGGGAGGTCCATGTCGAGCACGTACAGCACTTGGTCGGCGCGCTCCAGCAGGGAAAGCAGAAGCTCATCCAGTAGGGAGGCGGTATCGACAATGACGTAATCGAACATGCCGCGCAATTTGGTGATGATTTCCGTCATGGCCGCAGTCGAGATCTCATCTGCAAAGGCCGGCTCGAGCGGGGCGGCCAGCACTCGGAGCCCGGAAGGATGTGTCGTCAGGAGCGACTCGAGCAATGGCTCGTCCAGTCGGTGGAGCTCGTGAGCTGCGTTCACCATGGTCAGTTTGGGTTCCAGTTGGAGGACCAGACAGACATCCCCAAACTGCAAGTCGGCGTCGACCACACATACCCGGGCAGGATCATGTCGTTGAGCCAGGAGCATTGCCAGGTTGGTTGCGGTCACCGTCTTCCCGCTTCCGCCCTTGGCAGACATCACGGCAACGACTTTTCCTTCTCCTGCGGGAGAAGCATATGGCTCAGAAGGCGGCGCAGCGGGGCGCTGACGCCTCACCTTCCGCTCGATCTGGCCGACCGCGTCGCTTACGCTCTGAACCGTCAAGGGAGCTTCAACGACATCTTTCAATCCGGCCCGCATGGCAGATCTCAGCAAAGGAGCCGTGATCGTGCCGGCCACCATGACAATAGCCAGGTCCGGATCGAGTTCGAGCAGCACACCTACTCCCTGCAAACCGGCTTCGTGTGCGAACGACGGGCCGAGTATGACCAAGTCGACGGAGCCCTCCTCAACGCCTCGCTGGGCATCTGCGATGGTGCGAACCGTTGGTATGCGGCCGTCGAAGAGGCGTTTTGCTTCGTCGAGGAAATCGTCATCGTCGTCGACGATGACGATTCCCGCGTCGTCGAAAAGGTCGCTCATGTTATTGGCCAAGCTCCTCAGCGGTGTCAAATAGGTTGTCGCGTGTGATTCCGTCTGTAGGAACGGGAACGAAATCCTCGGGAACGAGGGTTAACCAGACCGTTCCGGTGGCAAAGGTGTAGGCAATCCGTTCCGCCTCTTCCGGGGTTACCTCGAGAGTGAGGATACCCGTCTCGTTCTGCTGGGCAGCCTCTTCCCCCTCAACAGCCACCGTGGTAACGGTTACCGTCTGGTCGGCGTCCTCGTCGACGCGGATCTCAGTGCCTACCGCAAGTACCGGCAACCCCTGCAGCACAAACCGGCTGATGATGCCTTGCTCGAGTTCAGCCTGCAGAGCCTGCAACTCTTCCGGGGTGAGCGTTTCCGAGGCAATGACGTCTTCGGCAATCTGCTCGATGGGCGCCGTCAGGGTCACAATGATATTGATCCGGTCTCCGGCTTCGATGAACCCGTTTACCCCTTGAATGTTGTCGACCCCAATCGTGATCGCCTGCTTGCCCTCCGGAATCCGTTCCGCCAGTGGCTTGATATCGGCGGTCAATTCGACCCACTGGTCGGTGGTCAGAATCGAGTTGTTGGAGATCGGACCAGCGGCCACCCGGCCGGTAAGAGTCGCAGTCAGTTCCTCCAACGAGCCAATCGCGTTGTCCGGGAGGAACCTCGTCTCCTCGTCGCTGAGGACGGTGCGCTCTTGCGATAGGACCAGGCTTCCCTCGGTGCCCTCGGTGATTGTGCCGCCGGTAACGCGGTACACAGCCCGCAATTCGAGTTCGGCCTCTTTCTCCTTTTCCACATTGGAGAGGAACTGCCATACGGCAAACGCAGCTATGCCCGCTAGGAGCAGAGCCACAATCAGGACCAGGGTTCGCCTGCCCATCGAATCTCCTTCAGTCTAAAACCCGTACGGTTTCTCCGTAAGGTTGGCCGATTTGGGTCGTAATGTCATGGATTTCGCGTCACGTAGAGTGACCCTGCGCCGCACCACCGTTCGGGACACCGGCCGCCCGGCACATTGTGTAGGAGCATCGGCATCGCGTGTCGTCTCCTTTTTGGGCACAACTGGTCCCTACCTGATAGAGCTGCGCGGTTTCCCCCCGTCCGAATCTGCCCGGCACCAAACAGAGTGCCACAGATCTTCCAGGTGTCAACCTTCAGAAGTACCTATCGGCGTCCGATGCCGCGCTCTTTAAGCTCTTGTAGAATTGCTTCGAGCGACGAGTCGACGTCGAATGCCCGCTCCGGCTCTTGCTCCGGCTCTTCACGCGTGAATTCGCGGACCTCAGGTTCCTTGCGACGCGGGGCACGTTCTTCGGGCTCCCGGTCCTTCCATTCCGGGTTGGCCTGCTTGATCGACAGGCTGACCCGGCGACGTTCCTCATCCATCTCGGTGACCTTGACGGAA
>JAHEDM010000113.1:2197-7546 GCA_024641205.1 Actinomycetes bacterium | reverse complement strand
GCGATAGCCGCACTCGATCGCGTGGACGACCAACTCGACCGCCCGCTCGGGCTCGGGGAACAGCATCGTGCCGTAGCCAACGACGGGCATCGCAGCGCCGTGCGCGGAAATGGTGGGGGCTTTCGCCGGTTGCATCGCATTCCTCCGTGAAGATCCAACGCCGGGCCGGACGGCGGGCGGAGTCCGACCGATGTCGTCGGCACCGTTGCAGCGATGCTAGTGGCGGGTCGCGGAATTGGTGACGTCTGCCACTGCCTCGGACGCCACCTATCGGCAGGCTCTCGCGGCTACTCCACCCTCCGAGTTCTGCGAGGGGAAGTGCCCAGTCTGTTTATACATCAACAACGACCAGGTCACCAGGTCGTCGAATTGTGAGTCGCTTAATCCAGATCGCGCCGCCGCCGAGCGACTCTCCCGCAGTTGCCATATCGTCGCACCCGCCGGGCTGCCGTTGACCGGGACGGCCGTAGCGATTTCTGAGAGTGTTAGGCCTCTGGGTAGTTGCCCAAGAACAATGGCGGGTAGGTGTTGGGATACCAGTTCGGACTTGCCGTGCCTGGGCGGCATCATCACCATGAGCTTCGGGCAGTGGCCCACAACAACTTTCAAGAGCTGTTGGTTGAGCATTTCAAGGTGTGGTGCAGCCATCCACCTGCCATGGGATGCATATGTGGCGAACGAAGCTGGGGTGGAACGTTGGAGCGGCAGGCGAGAGCCCGTACCTGGGTCGAGCTTATCGGCCAGGATCTCTGCGATGTCAACATCGACCACCTGGGGGTCACGTGTCACTGGCGGCTTCTGGGCTGCGTAGGCGCCCGGCCAGCTCGGTCCGCAACTCAGGGTGCTGGCCGAGCACATCAAGGATTGTGGTCTCGATGCGTTGCCACTGGGGTAAGACCAGTACGTTCACAGTTGGGTGGTCGATGAGCTCACCCTGAATCTTGGCC
The DNA here is from genome assembly GCA_024641205.1 of Actinomycetes bacterium. Lineage (GTDB taxonomy): Bacteria > Actinomycetota > Acidimicrobiia > Spongiisociales > UBA4744 > UBA4744. The sequence continues at coordinate 6,599 of JAHEDM010000113.1, read as the reverse complement.
AACAGTTCGACTATGCGTACCAACTCCCGGACAGCTGACAATGCTGTGCGAAGATCCCCCTTCTTCTCTGCTTTCGCCATGAGCCGGCGGGCCTCTGATTCGAGGTCCGTCATGCGATCCAGAAGACCGTCTGGGTTGCTTGCCGGGTCAGCTCTGTTGGATCGGGCAACGGTCTGCAAGAGGTGATGGTTGGCGTGACGATGAAGAGAAGTGGTGGATATCCCGTGCCGTTCCGCTACGTTCCGGGCATGTGGATATATATCGGAATTCTGCATGCGTAGCTTCAGAGACCTTCACGACCCCAACCCAGAATCGCTCTCACCGACAACGCGAGCCCCCCGGCTTGAAGCCGGGGGGCTCGCTCCCGGATGGGCAGGGAGGCTGGTGGTTGGGGGGGGATGGACCACCTAGTCGAGCCGTCATCCGGGGGCAGGGCCGGGCCTTACCCCGGCCGAAGTGTCGTCGTCTTGTCTGATGATCCAGAGTCCAGAGTTCATGTCGCTCACGAAGATCAGGTCATCGCTCACATCAACTCCCCAGACCATGGGAAAGAATCTGGCCCCGTTGGGAGCGACCCAGTAGCCGAGCGGATCGCCCGATCGTGGCGGCACAAACGATCCGACTTCAATCGGCTCGGTCGGATTGGACAGATCGACGATCCGAACTCCATCCGAGTACCACGATGAGATCGCCACCGAACCGCTCATAACGGTGTCGTGGACTGAGTAGAAACCGTCCGTCGCAGGTTCCCCGTTGTCATCGCTTGCGGACCGTTCGGTGGCGAAGCCGGCAATCTCGATTGCGCCGGTCGGATCGCTGACGTCGAGAATGTGCTGGGTGCCCCACCCGGCTGTGTGATCTGTGCTTTCGGCCGGAAAGAGGTCTTCGTCGTTGACGATAAGCAGTCCCGTTGCCTCATCGAAGAAGCTCGAGTGCCGGTTGCCTTCGCCGTCTGCCGCAGATCCGACCGCTGCGACAAAGCGCGGTCTTGTTGCATTCTCGAGGTCGAGCAGAATCATGCCACCGTCCCAGTGGGATACCCAGGCGGAAAGACCCTCCCCGGTCAGTGTGACGCTATGGGCGTGAAACTCTTCCTCGTCGTAGTCCCCGATCACCGGTCGGGCATCGCGTCGGCTATCCCAATCGGCCAATTCAACGGGTGCCGTTGGGTCGGTGACGTCGAGAAACCGGACATCCCCCAACTCACCATCGGTATGAAGCAAGGACTGGCGCACGGTGGTCGCGACGAGCAGCACCCCGTCCGCTCGGTGCGCTACCGAGACCGTGTTCGACCCCTGGGTGTGCTCACCGCTGTTCCAAGTCGAAAGTAGCACGGGAATTGTCAGGTCGGTGATGTCGTAGAACGCAAGACCACGGAAGGCATGACGCCATCGGCCCGGTTCGTTGTTGTCGCACAATCGGAGCGCCACTACGGCCAGGTCACCGACAAAGCCAGGTCCGTCGACAGGACCCACCCATAGGGTTTCAGCGGCCGTGCCCGGAAATTCGGCTTGCTCCGCGAATGCTCCTATTGATCCCGGGTGTTCCGGATCGGCCACGTCGATCATGCGGATACCCGTATTCGGGCAGAATCCCGGCCTTCCCCACGTTCCGAGGAAGGCGGTCGCGCGGTATGCGACAACATCGGCGGCGAAGCCACCCCCCGGATCGAAGTGTCCGATGAGCGCAGTATTGACCTCCTCATACTCGGGCACCCACCCGGCTCCTGCGGCAAGGACCGCCACAGCCGCATCGGGGGCTTCGACACCTTGGGCCTCCAGCAGGTGGCCGTACGGGTTGACGGCACCGCCGTCCGGCGAGTGAAGCTCGAAGTGGAGATGGGGCGGTGTGTCTTCGGCATTGCCACTGTCACCGACGAAGTCGAGCAGATCACCGGCTGCAACGACCGCTCCTTCTACCACTCCTTCCACGGGGTTTGCGCCCAGCCCGTCATCGGTCCCGGCGGTGTCGTTGTTGAGGTGCAAGTAATAGGAAAGCCAACCGTCATCGTGGCGCACGACGATATAGCGGCCGGCCAGCTCGCCGACCGCCACCCGGATGACGGTGCCGTCGGCTGCCGCCACCACGGGAGTCATCTTTTCGGCGAAGACATCAGTTCCTTCATGAGTTCGGCCGCCCGAACGAAGCGCTCCGAACGTGTCCACATAGGAGTGCTCGCCCCCCACGGGGAAGAGCAGCGGGTAGGGATCGGGAGCCGATTCCTCCGGGGGCGGCGGTGCAAATTGGGCACCACCAGTGTTGATCGCCGCGGCAATCATCGCCACAACCAGCAACGCTCTGAGTCTATGCCCCCAACTAACAAACTCGCTGTCGAACTCTTGCACCGTACTCCTCCCGAGGGGAGTTCGGGAACCTCCCGAATGGCCGATCCGGGTCCGTCCGACCCCCCTCGTCCCGCTCAAACGGCTCCGCCCCACTCATCCCCGTCGGCTCGCTAGGGGCGTATGTCCAACGTATGGATTGGGCCCATTGCGCGGAATCGGGAATCCTCCCTATACAGGCCTTTTGGCCCTGGAAACCCGAACAATCGACCGATACGGTTCTAACAAGACCGCGGTCTGAGACCGCAACCTCATGGGTCCCGGGGGGGGACGGCAGATGAAGACGCCGGCCGCACCTTTTGCGAGCCGCGATTGGCGGATCGGAAGGACCACCCTGGTATTCGCCGCCGTCCTCACCATCTTGATGTTTAGCTGGCAGGCGTACCACCTCTACGAAAGCCAACAGGCTGCTGCTGAGCGAGACTCAGGTGAATGCCCCACTCGAGCGGTTGAAGCCGCCTACAGCGCCGGCGAGCGGCTCGAATACCTCACCGAGGAAATCGAGCACAGTCTGTTCCTGTGGGGACCGACAGTATCCGAAAGCCCACTTCCGGAACTCGGAGCCCGCTACAACGCCACCCAGGCCGAGCTCAGTGAGGCTCTCGATCAGGCTGCGCGACTGTCCAAAGGCCAGGTGCTGACCGCCGTCGAGCAACTCGAGGCGGCCCATGTGCCGCTCCGCGACCAGGTGGACGAGGTGCTCAGTCTCGTCGAGCAGGGCCAACCCGAATTGGCCGCCGCGGGGATTGCCGGAAGCCAGTTCATCGGTCTGCGGGCCGATTATTCAGAAGCCTTGAATGGGATGTGGACCGCCAGCCGCAAGCATCTCGTTGAACAACTCGAAAAGGAACGCCGGGCGGAAGTCCTTTCGGTCGGTGTTGCCCTCGGCCTGTTCGCCCTTGCCGTGGGCGCATGGGGGCTGTTCATCGGACAGATTCGGCGGGGCCAAGCCCGCTTGCGAGAAGAAGAGGGGCAACGCCGCCGAGCAGAGGAAGAGTTGCTCCAGGCCCAGAAGATGGATGCGCTCGGGTTGATGGCCGGGGGAATCGCCCACGATTTCAACAACCTGGTCACCGCCATCTGGGGTTCGGCATCCTCGGCCAAGGCCCAGCTTGCCCCGGAACACCCCGCCCTACCGGCCCTCGAGCGGATCGAAGACGCCAGCGAACAGGCAAACGGAGTCGTGCGAGCCCTTCTGACCTTCAGCCGCCGGGCGGAATCGGTCAAGGCGCCGGTGGAAATAGGAACGCTGATTGATTCGACCGCCCGCATCCTCGATTCCATGTTGCCCGCCTCGGTCGAGGTGGTGGTGGATCATCCGGAAGACACGATGTTGTGGGTCTCCGGCGATGCCACACAACTGCAGCAAGCGGTCATGAACCTGGCCTTGAACGCCAATGAAGCCATGCCGAGGGGCGGGCAGTTGGTCATTCGCAGCTGGCATTGCAGCGAGTCCCACGGAACCGAGCCGAGAGTGGTCATCGAGGTAGCCGATACCGGAGAAGGAATGACCCCCGACGTTATCGACCGGGTGTTTGAGCCGTTCTTCACGACCCGGGCGCCGGGACAAGGCACCGGCCTCGGCTTGTCGATCATCCACGGCGTGGTGGCCGATCACGGCGGTCGCATCCGGGTCAGATCCGCTCCCGGGGAGGGAACATCGTTCTTCATCGATTTCCCGGCCATCGAACCGCCGATCCAGGACGCCGATCTGACGACCCGACCGTCGGTGGTGGACCACCACCGGAGTGAACTCGTTCTTCTCGTCGAGGATCATCAACATGTGCGCGAGATCATCGCCGAAACACTCGAGACGGCCGGATTCCGGGTGTTGCAGGCGACTTGCGGCGACGATTTCCTCGCGCAATTCAAGAAGGCGCGAACCCCGATAAAACTGCTGATTGCCGACGTCGACATTCCCCCGCCCAGCGGGGTGGAGTGCGTCCGTCGCCTCCGCAGTCAAGGGGTGGAGGTTCCGGCTATCGTGATCACCGGTACAGCGGCCCCCGGTCTAGAGGAGGAGCTAGACGGCCTTGCCCAAGTACTCCGCAAACCATTCA
>JAHEDM010000113.1:0-2187 GCA_024641205.1 Actinomycetes bacterium | reverse complement strand
CCATTCACGATGAGTCGATTGGCGGAGCTGGCATCAACGCTGGTCGATGGCGTGCCGGCATGAGATCCGTCACAGTGGTACTCGCCGACGACCACGCCCTCGTGCGCGACATGCTGCACGATCGTCTGAGCCGGGAGGGGATGCAGATCGTAGGAGTGGCCGCTTCCGGTGGACATGCCATCGAATTGGCCGGCGTTACCCAACCGGACGTCGTCATCCTCGATATCGATATGCCCGGAATCTCGGCTTTTGAAGCCGCCCGCGCCGTGCAAGAGGCCTCGCCGGCAACGCGGGTCATCTTCCTGAGTGCCTTTGTGAGCGACACCTACATCGACCAGGCCCTCGGAGCGGAAGCGTCCGGCTATCTCACCAAGTCCGAGCCGCCCGACGCCATCGTGGAAGCCATCCGCAAGGTGCATCGCGGGGCAACCAGCTACTCGCTCGATGTGCTCGATCGGATCGTCATCGACGCATCCGGTGTGCGGCTCGGCGACAACCGGCACACACGCTACGAACTCCTCACGGATCGCGAGCGCGAGATTCTGGGTTATGTCGCAAGAGGAATGCCCCAGAAGCAGATTGCCCGGCTGGCGGGAATCAGCGTCAAGACCGTGCAGCATCACATCATGCACTTGATGGACAAGCTGGACATCCATGATCGCGTTGAATTGGCCCGTTTCGCAATCCGGGAAGGTCTGGTCGAAGCCTGATCGATATCGCCGGTCGGCATCCTCCCGCTCGGTCGACTCGATGCAGCAGCCGTTTTGGCCATCAGGAAGAAAACAGGAAGAATCGCCACCGCACATGTCGAAACGCGTCACGGAACTCACCGAGTCGGTCGATTGGGAACTCCGTCAAGACAATCCCGTTCGTAAGGCGCTGAATCTGACCGAGCGGGTCTCTTTGGCAACCGAGAAGCCGATCGATCGGCTGGTGCGGATGCCCCAGCTCAACCCGCTCTACCACACGGGCACCATCACGATTTCCTGCTCATCGTCTTGACCGTTACGGGGGTTTACCTCACGCTCTTCTATCAATTCGGCACCGAGGCCTCCTACGAGGCCGTGAGCAAGATCGAAGCGAACCGGGTGGGAAGGGTCATGCGGGCGCTGCACCACTATGCCTCTGCGGCGGTGTTGGTGTCAACGCTCCTGCACGGCTGGCGCCGGAAACGAACCCTACGCTCCCAGCATCTCGTCGAGGGTGGCCACGAACTGCTCCAGGGGTTGGGCACCGTCGATCACCGAGGCCAGGCCGTCGGAGAGAACCACGAAAGTCGGGGTGGAGCCGAAGATCCCCGACGTGTCGTACAGGTCGTCCACTACCCGTTCCAGGGCCGTCCGGCCTCGTACACAGGAGGCGAAAGTCCCTTCATCGAGTCCTAGCTCGCCGGCCAGGTCAACCAGCACTGAGTCGGGCTCGTCGACCGCCCATTCATCCACACTCTCGAAGAGCAGGTCGTGCATCTCCCAGAAGGCCTCCTGATCGCCGGCACACTCGGCGGCGGTTGCCGCCGCCAGAGCCTGCGGATGGCTCTGCAAGGGCAGGTGCTTGAACACCCACATCACCTCTCCGGTGTCGATGTATTGCTCGTTGAGAGCAGGTTGCGTCTCCAGCGAGTGCCGCTGGCAAAAAGGACACTGGAAGTCGGAAATCTCGATCACCACCAGGTCGGCGTCCGGGTTGCCCCGGTAGGCGTCCCCGGCCAGGTTGTAGCCGGGACGGTCGGGATCGAGGGCCAGACCGTCCTCGTCGGCCCAGAATGGAAGGTCGGGGGCGTCGTCGGGCGGGTCGGCGGCGACCGGCGCTTCGCCGGCGATCACCGCCTCGATGGTGGCGACGAACGTCTCGACCGGTTGGGCCCCTACCACTTCGACAATCTCATTGGTGCCGTTGTCGACGATTTGGAAGCTGGGAGTTCCTCCAAAACCCAGCTGACGACCCTGCGCGACCCGTTGATCGACGATTGGCACCGTGCGTCCCGAGTCCATACAGGTTTGGTAGGCGTCGAGATCGGCCCCGATTTCCTCGGCTATGCCGGCCAGGTAGTCACTGTTGTCGGAGAGGGAGGCCCATTCGCTCTGGCGGGCGAATAGCCGGTCGTGCATGGCCCAGAAGAGAGCGGCACCTTGCTCGGTGATGCACAACGCAGCCGCGTGCCCGGAGGGAGCGGTGGGATGAAGCTCG
>JAHEDM010000112.1 GCA_024641205.1 Actinomycetes bacterium | reverse complement strand
GAAGGATCATGGGTGCCGCCTTGGGATTTTGGGGTGATGTGGTGGGGTTGGAGCCGGTAGCGGCTCTGGCAGCCGTCGGCGGTGCAGGTTCCTCCGTCGCGGTGGAGGATGAACCGTCTCAGTTTGGGTGGGAAACCGGCAAGCGCTACTCGTGTTTTCTGAAGATCAGGGCCACGTTGTGACCGCCGAAGCCGAAGGAGTTGCTCATCACCGTTGCCACGTCCATGCGACGAGCTTGGTTGGGGACATAGTCGAGGTCGCACTCGGGGTCGGGAGTGGTGTAGTTGATGGTGGGCGGCACGATCCCGTCACGGATAGCCAGGACACTGGCAACCGCTTCGACTGCTCCGGCCCCTCCCAGAACGTGGCCGGTCATGGACTTGGTCGAGGAAATCGCCACCTGCCGGGCAGCTTCCTCGCCCAATGCCAGCTTGATCGCAACAGTCTCGGTCGAGTCGTTGGCAGGTGTCGACGTCCCGTGGGCGTTGATGTAGTCGATATCCCCTGGATCGATCTCGGCATCTTCGATGGCAGCTGTCATGGCCCGAGCCGCACCGGTCCCGCCCGGCCGAGGCAGGGTGATGTGGTACGCATCCGACGACATCCCGTAGCCGAGGACCTCCGCGTAGATACGAGCTCCCCTGGCCAGCGCATAGTCACGTTCCTCAAGGATGAGCGAAGCGGCTCCCTCGGCCATCACAAAGCCGTCCCGATCGGCGTCGAAGGGACGAGAAGCACCAGCCGGATCATCGTTGCGGGTGGAGAGGGCGCGAGCCTGAGCGAACCCGGCCACCGCGTACTCACGAATCGGGGCTTCCACGCCACCGGCCACCATCACATCCGCGGCACCCCGACGGATCAGCTCGGCAGCGTCACCAATGGCGTTGGCAGAGGCGGCGCAGGCGGTCACCGTACAGCCGACCGGACCAAGCAGGTTGAACCCGATAGAAACGTAGCCGGCTCCCATATTGGGGATGATCTGGGTGATGGTGTACGGGCTCATGCGGTCGCCGCCGCGGGTGAACAGGATGTCCATCGACTCCTGAACGGAGATGATCCCACCGATGCCGCCACCGATCACGACTCCCGTACGGAGACCGGCATCGGGGTTGTCCGAGTAATCGATCCCGGCATCTGAGAGAGCCTGCGCCGTCGAGGCATAGAACAGCTGGGCGAACCTATCCATGGTGCGCACCTCACGACGACTGAGGTACACCTCCGGATCGAAATCCTTGAGTTCGCCTGCAATCCGGACCGCAAAGCCCGTCGTATCGAACGAGGAGATCTCGGCAATGCCGGACTCTCCGGCCAGCAGGGCCTTCCAGAAGTCATCGACGGTCAACCCAACCGGCGTGACGGCCCCCAGCCCGGTTACGACGACCCGGCGGTCGCGCGCACGCAACAGCTACCTCAGCCGGCCAGCTTCGCCACGACAATGTCGACCGCTTCGCCGACCGTGCCTATCTCTTCAGCTTCCTCGTCGGGAATCTTGACACCGAACTCATCTTCGAGGGCCATCAAGAGTTCAACCACGCCGAGCGAATCCACCTCCAGGTCTTCTTCGAACCTGGCTTCGGCAGAGACCTTATCCCCATCCAATCCGAGCTCACTCACGAGCAGATTCTTGATGCGGCTTTCGATTTCCGAGCGATCCATAATTCCTCCCTTAGAGTGCCATTCCACCGTCGACGACAACGACCTGGCCGGTGACATAGGCTGCGTCGTCCGAGGCAAGATAGCCGACGACCGACGCGACCTCACGCGGAAGCCCGAACCGTCCGACTGAAATCGACGCCGACGCGGCTTCGCGTATGTCATCGGACAGATCATTCGTCATGTCCGTATCGATGAAGCCGGGAGCTACCGCATTGACGGTTATCCCCCTCGACCCCATTTCTTTCGCCACCGATTTGGTGAACCCGATAACGCCGGCCTTTGATGCCGCGTAGTTGGCCTGTCCGGCATTGCCTGCCACACCGGCTACCGAGCTGATGCTGATGATCCTCCCCCATTTGGAACGCACCATGGGCCGGAGGGCCGCCTTGCTGCACAAGAAGACCGACCGGAGGTTCGTGACCATCACCTGGTCCCAATCGGCTACATCCATGCGGAGCACCAACCCATCACGCGTGACACCGGCGTTGTTGACCAGGATCTCGACCGGACCAAGTTGATCGCTCACTTCGGAGAACAGCCGACCGACCTCGCCCGGGTCGCCCACGTCGGCTTGGACGGCTATCGCCTCTACGCCCGTCGCCAGGATCTCGTCCAGCACCCGGGAAGCTGCCTCGGCATTGCCGGCGTAATTGATGGCGACGCGGTTCCCGCGGGCGGCTAACTCGAGTGCCGCGGCCCGGCCGATGCCGCGCGAACCACCGGTGACGAGCGCCACCCTGGTCACTCGGATCTTCTCCCGTCCCCGTAGAAGGCAACATTGGATTCGAGGAGTTCCATGGCGGTCTTTTCGACCGAGGGCAGATGGGCATCGCTCAAACCGAGCGGTTTCACTCTTGCTCCCCACCGCACCACCGCGGCCGCCCAGGTCAGGCCGGCCCCGAAGGCCGCGAAGACGAGATTGGCACCGGGTGTGACCTTTCCTTCATCGATTGCTTCGGTAAGCGCTATTGGGATGGTTGCCGCGGAGGTATTGCCGTACGAGGCGATATTCACGAAGACTTTCTCGGGCGCCAACTTCAGCTTGCGAGCGGTGGCATCGATGATCCGGATATTGGCCTGGTGCGGTATCAAGAGATCCACGTCCTCGACCGAAAGGCCGGCCTGTTCGACCACCCGGCTCGAAGCTTCGCCCATAGCCGTCACCGCTCGACGGAACACCTCCGGGCCGTCCATGTGAATGGCGTACTCACTCGGATCGCCCTGATATCGATTCCCGGCCGTACCGACTCCGGGGACGCACAGAATCCCTGCTACCGAACCGTCCGTTCCGATCTCCACCGACTGCACTCCAACCGGCTCATCGGTAGCTTCGAGCACCACGGCTCCGGCCCCGTCCCCGAACAACACGGCCGTTCCCCTATCGGTGAAATCAAGAAGATGAGAGAGCTTCTCGGCACCGATCACGAGCACCTTTTTGTGACCTCCGCCTCTCACCATCTGGGTGCCGACATTGAGGGCGTAGATCCAGCCCGAGCAGGCTGCGTTCAGATCAAACACGGCGGCGTTGGTTGCTCCGAGCTTGGCCTGGACGAGAGAAGCAGCGCTGGGGATCACCACGTCGGCGGTGCAGGTGGCCAGCACGATCAAATCAATGTCTGTCGCTTCGAGGCCGGCCGCCGCCAGGGCATGGCGGGAGGCGACGACAGCCATATCAGACACATTCACATTGGCGATGCGCCGCTCTTTGATACCGGTACGAGTCGTGATCCACTCGTCGGTGGTGTCCGTGAGCTCCTCGAGATCCGTGTTGGACAAAACGGAAGGTGGGACGCATTTCCCCCATCCGGTGATTTCGGCGTACCGCATCGTCACTTCCTCATCCGATCGACTGTTGCAGACGGTCGGCGACCGCGGCCGCCGAGTCCAGGTCGTTGACGACCAGCACCTCGCGACCCGACGTCGAACGTCTGGCCATCCCTGCCGTCACCTCACCCGGGCCAATATGCACAAACGCATCGACCGTCCCCGCCATGTCTCCGAGGCTCTCGGAAAACCGGACCGGCGATTCCACCTGGCGTGCCAGGAGGTCGCGCACCTCGGAAAGCGTGGAAGGGCGAGCAGTCACATTCGCCCACACCGGAAACGACGATAACGCAGGCGTGACGGTATGGAGGGTTTCTCGGAGTTCAGCGGTGGCAGACGCCATCAGCGGAGAGTGGAAGGCTCCGGCCACCTTCAGCGGAGTCACCCGACGAGCTCCTAGCTCAGCACCGCTGGCGGCAAGCCACTCGAGGTCTTCCTCAGCACCCGCCAGGACAATCTGGCCGGGAGCGTTGACGTTGGCTACCCACAACCGTCCACCCTCGTCGCGGCGAGTGCGTGCGATCGCTTCGGCCGTCTCCAGATTGCAGCCGAGCAGTGCCGCCATCCCCGATCGCCGGCGAGTTGCTGCATCGGCCATGGCCCTTCCCCGGTCGGCCACCACCCGTAGTCCGGTGACAAAATCGAAAACGCCCGCGGCTGCCAGGGCCGTGTACTCCCCCAACGAATGCCCGGCGCCTGCGGACGGCTTTGCATGACCCAGGAGTTGAGAGAATTCGTCCCAGAGGGCGTACGAAACCGCATACAGGGCGGGTTGGGCGCGATCGGTCCGGGTCAGCTCCAAATCAGGGCCTTCGAGACAAACGTCGCGCAGCGACCAACCCAACAGGTCGTCGGCGATCGAACCCAACAAATCAGGGCGAGCCTCGAAGAGTTCCTCTCCCATCCCGACCTGCTGGCTTCCCTGTCCGGGAAACAGAACTGCGAACCGCATGAGGGGTGAGACTAGGAAGGACGGCGCGTGGTTACTAGGTGTTCAAAAGCAAAGTCGGCGTTCGACGTGCTCTTGTCTCGGGCAGTACCAAGTACTTCGTACCTCGCAGCGCGGCCATCGTTATCGGAGGTATCGGTGCGAGCGAAGGCGTGGTGACCTTTCGGCTCAGCTTCCCCGAGCCGCCTAACTCAACTCGTCGACCACACTCAACAATCGGACCACGTCATCCGCGTTAACGTCCCGATGGGTGACGAGCCGGATCATGCGAGGCCCAAGGGTCCCTATGACCACACCCCGGCCGGCAAGTCCATCAACCAGCTCGGCGACCGGAAAAGGGAAAGCGCCCGCATCAACCACCACCATGTTGGTTTCGACGGATGCCAAATCGACTGCTTCTGGGTATCGATTGGCCAGGCCTTCGGCCAGCAGGCGTGCGACCTCGTGGTCTTCACTGAGCCGATCGCGGTCCCGCAACGCGATGCGGGCCGGCGCGGCGATCACGCCCACCTGTCGCATGCCGCCACCCAGCCGCTTGCGGATGTATCTGGCTTCCTCGATTACGTCTTCCGACCCGCACAGGATGGATCCGATCGGAGCGCCGAGGCCTTTTGAGAAGCAGAACTGAATGGTGTCGGCCAGCCCCGCAAACTCCACAGCGGATGTCCCCGTTGCCGCCACAGCGTTGAAGATGCGGGCGCCGTCGATGTGTACCGACAATCCACCTTGTCGAGCGACTGCAGTAGTCGCGACCATCATGTCGTAAGGCACGACGGTTCCACCCGACACGTTGTGGGTGTTCTCCCAGACGAGCATCGAGATCCGCGGCATGTGATAGTGGGACCGGTCGATCGCAGCGCCAACCTCTTCTGCCGTCATTCGGCCGCCCGGCCCGGGGAGAGTCCGAAACTGAACTCCCGACACGGCCGCGGCGGCCGCCACCTCGTAATTGCGAACGTGGGCGGCCTCGACACAGACCACCTCATCGCCGGGGCGGGTCAGGGAGCCTATGGCGAGTTGGTTGCCCATGCTGCCGGTTGGCACGAAGACCGCGGCGGGTTTGCCAACCGCTGCCGCCGACTCTTCTTCCAACGCGTTGACCGTTGGGTCTTCGCCGTACACATCGTCTCCGACCTCGGCCTCGGCCATGGCTTTACGCATTTCGGGGGTCGGCCGGGTCACCGTGTCGGATCGGAAGTCGGCGATCCCGTCTATGAAGGCCATGGTCGGTGCATCTCCTGGTTAGCTTCCCGGCCAGGGTACTCACTCGGATTTAGTCCTCGAATGAAGCCTCCCGGCGTCCCCATGGTCGCTCATTCAGCACAAAAGAGGTAATCTCGCGGCCTTCACCCAACAAGGACTCGTCTTTTCCATGCGTGTTGACATTCCAACCCTTCCCGGCGCGGAGCTTCGGGTGCCGGACGCTTTCTCCCGCCTGTACGACATTGCCTACAACCTGTGGTGGTCGTGGGATGCCATGAACCAGATCTGGCGGTCAATCAGCCCCGAAGTCTGGACGCAATACCGCAACCCGGTCGAGATGCTGTCGGTCGTCGATCCGGCCACCTGGAAGTCTCTGGACCACAGCGAGGTGTTCCAGGATCAATACGCCGACACGATCCGCCGCTTCGATGAGTACATGGAGAGAGCCGACACTTGGTGGGATCGCCATCACGCAGACGCAATCGGCGGCCCCGTCGCCTATCTGTGCGCCGAGCACGGGGTTCACAGCTCTATGCCGATCTATTCCGGAGGTCTCGGTGTGCTGGCCGGCGACCATACCAAGTCGGCCTCCGATCTCGGTGTGCCGTTTGTGGCCGTCGGCTTGCTCTACCGGCGCGGGTATTTCCGCCAGGAGATCGAAGCGGCCGGCGACCAGCAGCACATGTACCCGGTCCTCGACACGTGGCGGATGCCCGTCCTGCCGGTCGCGGCTCGAGGCGGACAGCTCAAGATCGAAATCGAATTCCCGGGACGGACCGTCCTGGCCGCCGTGTGGAAGATGCAGGCCGGCCGGGTACCGATCTTGCTCCTCGACACCGATATTCCCGAGAATGCCGACGCCGACCGACCCATCACCCACATGCTGTACGTGCGAGGCCGCGAAATGCGGTTCGCTCAGGAATACATCCTCGGGGTTGGGGCGGTTCGGGCCCTCAAAGCGCTCGGAATCAAGCCGGCCACGTGGCATGTCAACGAAGGCCACGCAGCCATGAGCCTGCTCGAGCGCTTGGCCAACGATGTCAAATCGGGCGAAACGCTCGAGGAGGCCGAAGCCACCGTTCGGGCGAATACGCTGTTCACCTTGCACACTCCGGTTCCGGCCGGAAACGAAGTGTTCGAAATGCCGCTTGTCGAGAAGTATCTGAGTGAATGGCCGGCCCGCGTCGGCCGTGACATGGCTTACCTGGCGCATATGGGTAGCTCGCGAGACGGGCAGAACGGACGTTTCGATCTGGGAGCCCTTGCCATCCGACTGTCCTCGTATGTGAACGGCGTCAGTCAGCGACATGCCGCCGTGGCGACGAATGACTGGGGTCATCTGCTGGGTGGCGAAGTCGTGCACGGCATCACCAACGGCGTTCATACCCCCTCGTGGGTCAGCCGCGGCAACAAACGACTCCTCGCGGAGGTCATCGGGTCGGATTGGCTCGACCAGCTCATCGAGGACCCGGCGGTAGCCGAGAAACTGCGGGACGTCCCGGACAAACGCATCTGGGAGGATCACCTGGCTCGCAAGCGGCTCTTGACCCGTTTCAGTCGGGGTCGGATGCGGCGCCAATTCGCCCGCCATGGAGCTTCACCAGACGAGCTGCGAGCGATCGACACACTCCTGCCCCCGGATCGTCTGACCATCGGTTTTGCGCGCCGTTTCGCTACGTATAAACGAGCGGTTCTGATGTTCCACAATATCCCCTGGCTGCAGGCCATTCTCACCAATCCCGAGCGGCCCGCCCAGGTTGTTTTCGCAGGCAAAGCCCACCCGGCAGACAAGCTGGGCCAGGAGTTCATCCGCCGGATCGTCGAGTTGTCGAAGAGCCCGGAACTGACCGGACACATCTACTTCCTCGAGGACTACGACATCCGTATGGCCAGGTTCCTCACCCAGGGGGTCGACGTGTGGCTGAACA
>JAHEDM010000111.1 GCA_024641205.1 Actinomycetes bacterium | reverse complement strand
ATGATCCCAGTGATAGTGCGTGAGAAAAACGTGGAAATCAACGCCTTGTGGAGGGATCTCCAGATCCTGAGCAAGGGCGCTGATTCCGGTCCCTCCGTCGATGATCACCCGCAAGCCGGGTTCGGCGTCGATGTCGATACAGAGAGTTCGGCCACCGTATTTGTCGGTGGTCGGTCCCGACACGGGCATCGACCCTCTGACGCCGCGAAAGGTCAGGGTGACCGGTCGAACTGCCATTCCACCTTCCCCACTCATGGACTACGGAACGGCACATTATCCTGTCTCACGACTTGCGTCGACATATGACCACATCAATCGGTATGCTCGTCAACCCAACCGAAGTGACGAGGGAGGCTCATCGGTGAAGGTCACCGCCATTCGCCCACCCCGGCTGCGCACCGCCGAAACCGAAGAAGAACGCAAGGTCACCTGGACCGAGCTCTTCTACGACCTGGTCTTCGTCGTAGCCGTTGCCGGGCTGGGCGCCCGACTCCTCGCCGATCCCACGTTTCGGGGAGCCGCCGTGTTCACCGGTCTGTTCATCCCTCTGTGGTGGGCATGGGCCGGGTTCACGTTCTACGCCGATCGCTACGACACCGACGACCTCGGCCAGCGGATCCTGGCCGTTGCCCAAATGGCGACCATCGCTCTCATGGCCGCCAGCATCTCAGGGGAAACCCAGTCGTTGCGCGGTTTCGCGCTGGCCTACGTCGGAGCCCGGGTGATTCTCATCGTCATGTACCTGCGGGCCCGCCGCCACGTCCCGGCAACCCGCCAACTGGTCGGCGGCTACGTGCAGGGCATGTCGATAGCCGTTGTCTTCTGGCTGGTCTCTGTTTTCGTCCCGGAGCCGTACCGATATGTCCTCTGGGCCGTTGGACTGATCATCGATGTCTACACCCCGTACCGACTCCGGAAGATCCAGGCAACGGTACCCCTCGATGTCGCCCACCTCCCGGAGCGGTTCGGATTGTTCACCATCCTGGTCCTGGGCGAGTCGATTGCAGCCATCGTGGCCGGACTCGGGCACGAAGGCTGGATAGCCGGTCCGGTGGCGACCGCCGTCCTCTCGGTCGTGGTCGCCGCCGGGCTCTGGTGGATCTACTTCGACAATCTCGATGGGACCGTTGTTCGCAGGCGAGCAGGGCAAAAGACCGCGTGGAAACCCACCGTGTGGATCTACGGTCACCTGCCCCTGGCTATCGGTTTGATGGCCACCGCTATCGGTCTGGAGGGTGCGGTCATCGGCGCGGGCGGGCACAGCTGGCCTGCCAATGAACGCTGGCTGCTGATCACAGGTGTCGGCGGTGCGTTGGTCGGCATGGCGATCATCGAAGTCGCCACCGAACGCCGGGACAACACCATCTCCCGCCTCAAGGCGCAATGGCGGGTCGCCGGGGGACTCGTCGCCGTGATCATCGGCCTCTTGAGTGGCCTGACCGGAGCCGTCACCACCATGATCCTGCTTGCCTTGCTGTGCGCCACTCAAGTGGGTGGAGACGTCTGGCTCAATGAACGAGAATCTGTCAACGCCACCGGCGTTCACCTTCAGGACGGCTGAGTTCCACCCGGTCCGCGACGAGATTGGGACATCTCAACGAGGGCTATGACCTCGCGCCGCAGTCGATCGACATCGTCCGGCTTAGCCAGGAACACATCCGGTTTGGTCACGGTCGACAGCTGCTGCGACTCCGCACCCTCGCAGGCGGGGCGGTGACCACCAGAACGGGAAGGTCGGCGGTACGGGGGTCTTCACGCAATCGAGCCAGAACATCCCACCCATGCATCTTCGGGAGGCGGATGTCGAGCACCGCAGCATCGAAGGGCTCTGCCCGGGCCGCATCGAGAGCGCTGGGCCCGTCTTCGCAAGCAACCACATCGAAGCCGATCCGTTCGAGGCTCAAGACGAGGAGTCGACGCGGAACGGCTTCGTCCTCAACAACCAGAATCTTGCCGTGATTCGCGTGGGGATCCGCCACGTTCTTCCTTCAGTCGAATCCGATGTAGCCCTCGCCAAATCGGCCCAAGGGCTCCTACCGCCTTAGTCATAGTCCGCCATGACACCCTGCCGCCGTGGACTGGTCAAAGCCGCAGATTCTGAGGGTTACCAACCCGAGGTGCCCTCGCCGCCTTTGAACGGCCCGACAATCTCCGCAGTGACCCACCCACCGTAGAAATTGCCCTCCTGTGGTTGAACGGCTTCCTCGTCCAATAAACACCGATCAACCCGTCCTGGATAGAAGGCAATCATCCCTCGTAGGGGCTCATATCCGGGCGACGGGTCTTCATAGGACCAGGCCGCATCCGGCGACCGTCGGTCTCCAACCACCAGGTGCCAATACGAGGCGACCCCTTTGAACTCGCAGTAGCTGCGACGCGATGACGGGACGACTGCTTCTGTCCTGACTTCTTCACGAGGTACGTAGTACACAGGAGGATGGCTCGTCTCGAGCACCCGAAGAGCGCGCACGGTGTCAACGATGGTGACACCAAATTGCTCGACCCGGACCCTGCGAATCGAGGGCTCCAGGCGTGGTGGGCGCGGATAATCCCATACGGACTCTGTCGAAAGGTTCTGAGTGCTCATGACGTTTCTACGGAACACTCCGGGAGTGCGGATGGGCAAACCCGTTGGTCCCCCTAGACACTGACTGGTTGGGGCCAAACCGCCACAGCAACGCCGACAAGGCCTCCGACCATTACACCGACGAGGGATTCAATGAGAGCCCCACCGAATGGAAGCAACGAAGGGCCGTCGAGCAGTCCGACCATCGCCAGCAGCCCTGCGGTGGCGGCAGCCACCGCTGCCCCACCAACGGCCAGACGGATGGCGGTCGATCGAGAAACACCAGCCTGGACTCGGTATACCGAGGGTGCAGCAACCGCAACCAACGGGGGCGCCAGGTGAAACGTCGTACCCGGTTGCACTGCAGCCACAACAAACCACAACAAGGCAAACCCGAGCGAGTAACCGATCGCGTTGGCGGAGATCCGGATGCTTGTCGCTACTTGCTTCATATATGGACCCAACCTTGCCCCGTACCAGTTGCTTCCCGAACGTGTCGGATCCCCGACGATTGCGTTCTGACCTGGTTGCGGCGTTACCATCGCCCCGCGTCAAAGCAAGGAGAGCGACCTCATGACCAAACTGCGTTCCCGCGTGATCGGCATGGGGTCTTTTCTTCCACCTCGGGTGGTAACAAACGAAGACCTGGCTCAGCTGATGGACACGTCTGATGAATGGATCGTGCAGCGAACCGGAATCAGGGAGCGGCGTTGGGTCGAAGGTGTTACCTCCACCTCCGACCTGGCACTCCAGGCTTCTCGGCGGGCGCTCGACTCGGCCGGTCTCGATGCGGAAGACCTTGACATGATCTTCCTGGCCACCCTCAGCCCCGACCACTTCTTCCCGGGGTCGGCCGTCTTTCTCCAGACCAAACTGGGCCTGGCCGGCATCCCGGCTATCGACGTGCGCCAGCAGTGCACCGGTTTCGTCTACGCGTTATCCATGGCCGATCAGTACATTCGAACCGGCTCCGCCCACAGGATCCTGGTGGTCGGCGCGGAGGTTCACTCCAAAGGGCTCGACAAGAGTACGAGGGGCCGGGACGTCACGGTGCTGTTCGGTGACGGAGCAGGAGCGGTGGTGATCGAGGCCACGAAGGTCGAGACCCCCCGGTCCGATGCACATTTGCTTTCAACCCATCTGTTCACGGACGGCGCCTTTGCCGAAGAGTTGTGGGTGCCGGCGGTGAGCACTGCGTTCGACGAGGAGATCGTCGACCAGCGCATGCTGGACCGGGGCGACCAGTACCCCAAGATGAACGGGCGGCAGGTGTTCGTCAACGCGGTGAAGAGAATGCCGGAGGCGGTGGAGACGGCGCTGGAACACAACGGCTACGAGGTCGCCGATGTCGATCTGTTTGTCTTCCACCAGGCGAACCTCCGCATCAACGAGGCGGTTGCGCAACGACTCGGGGCAGCCCCCGAAAAGGTCTTCAACACCATCGACAAGTACGCAAATACAACCGCTGCCACCATACCGATCGGTCTTGACGAGGCCGTCCGGGCCGGACGGTTGCAGCCGGGCATGTTGGTCGCTCTGGCCGCTTTTGGCAGCGGCTTCACGTGGGGATCCGCTCTCCTGCGCTGGTAGGTACCGCCGGGAGAGGATTACCCGTTTGGAAATAGAGTCTTTCCGCTCCGTCACGCGGCGATTCGATTTCGGTAGGTTGTGAGGGGAACGAAACACGTGCCTAC
Organism: Actinomycetes bacterium; assembly: GCA_024641205.1. Lineage (GTDB taxonomy): Bacteria > Actinomycetota > Acidimicrobiia > Spongiisociales > UBA4744 > UBA4744. Next base: position 3,321 of record JAHEDM010000111.1, on the reverse strand, counting down.
CCGAAAGGGGCAATGCACCATGTCCACCCCGCCCGAATTCGGCAATCTTCCCGAAGACGAGCTGGTCCCACCACCGTACGAACCGGGGCCCCCTCCTGACCGTCCTGCCGCACCGGCCGTGCTACGCCGAAGCAGCACCGACAAGGTGGTTGCCGGAGTGGCAGGAGGACTGGGCCGCTACCTCGGTATCGATCCGGTCATTCTGAGGATCGCGTTCGTCGTGCTGACCCTGGCCGGACTGGCCGGGATCCTCGTTTACATCATCGGTTGGATCGCCATCCCGGAAGAGAAGCCGGGCGAGCAAGTCGGAAGCGCGGAACACTCGAGCGGCAACACGGCCCGCATGATCCTCGGCAGTCTCCTCATCCTGGTCGGTGGAGCAGCCCTTTTCGACAACCTGATCCCTGATCTGAGCAAGTACTTCTGGCCGGCGGCCATCATCCTGTTGGGGGCCGGCGTGCTGTTTGGGGGCGTCGGGAGGCGCTCATGACCCCAACCACTGAAACCAGACCGCGCCGCACGAGCAGTGCCCGGATCATCCTCGGAGCGCTCATCTTGCTGATCGGTGTTGCCTGGATGCTCGAGATCGCAGGCGCGGTCGATGAAATCCCCTGGTCGTATCTGCTACCTGCATCCGTTATTGTCATCGGCGTCGGTCTCATCGCCGACTCCCATGGACCAACCCATGGCGGGTTGGTATTCCTGGGGATCATCCTGACCCTCTTCATGCTGATCGACGTCTCGGTATCGACTTTCGATTTCACCACCGGAGATACCGTCATCGGACCGTCGACGCACAGACCGGCCGGTGTCGAGGATCTGGAGGATTACGGCATTTTCGCCGGCGAACTGACCATCGACCTGACCGGCGTCGTCTTCCCGGTCGGTGAGACCGAGGTCAACGCCAACGCTTTTGCCGGATCGGTGAAGATCTTCGTTCCCGAAGAGGTGACCGTCGAGTTGAAGGCGGGAACCTTTGCCGGCGAGATCCGGGCCCTGGGCAAGAGAAGTGAAGGACTCGGACCAAGGATCGACGAAACGTTCCCCGGCGGCGATGCAGGCCGGATCCTGGTGCTGGACGTTTCCACGTTTGCAGGAGAGATCGAGGTGACCCGATGAACGACCTACCCATCAACCGCGGTTCCATCGTCGCGGGCGCTTTCTTCATCCTGGTCGGAGTTGCTTTTCTGCTCCAGGAGCTGGGTCTGTGGGACCTCAAGGCGGTCTACGTCCTTCCGGTCCTGTTGATCGCGCTCGGTGTTGCCGTGATCCTGGGTGGAACGAGAAAGCGAGAGAGTTCCTAACAGTCCCCATGGAAGGGGCAAGTTGGGAACAGATCCCCTGAGTGTCGGGTTGCGCGATAGGCGCCGGCGTCCGAGCGTCTTGGCCTCTCCCCCGGCGGGAGAGGCGCGCAGCCGCCGAAGGCGGCGAAGCGGAGAGGGTGGGAGCGCGGGTCAGGCCGGCGGGATCACCTCTCCCTGGGGGATCTCGCGTCCGGTTGCGGTGATCTGAAGGAAGCCGTCGCCGTCCGGGCGGACCGTTGTATTCGTACAGCCCCCCTGGGTGAGGCTCTGGTAGTTCACTCGCACGCTTTCGATCGGAAGGTCGGTGCCGTTCGCATTAGCTCCGAATCCACTCCATCGGGCAATCACAGTTGGATCGTCGCACCGGCAGAATGCCTCCGTCCAGACCATCGGCCCGGTGAGGTGCGTGCCGCCCGCATAGAGGTCTCGAACCACGGTTACCTCTTCCGTGGCGAGATTGGTTATTTCGCCTCTCCATCGACCGGCCTCAGGTGAGGAGATGGCAAACCGATAGGCCACCTTTGACTCCCACAGGAAATCCCGGGTGTTGGCATTTCCCAGCGTGCTCGGCAGCAAGGACAACGATCCTTCGAGCTCTCCGGCGTCCCCGTAGCCGCCCCAATTCACTGCCCGGTTGGCGGGATACGAGGGGTGCCACTGCAAACCAAGGTGGGCTCCGCCCCTCGGGATCGACCCCTCCAGGAAACTCACCTGCAGTGCCCAGAAGTACAGTCTCGGCACCGCCGGCTCTTGCAGAAGTTCGAAGGTTGCCGAGACCTCGTCGAGCGGCCCAGATGGCACATTCCATACCAGGTGAAACGATGAGGCTCCGTTTGATGAGGCCGGCTCACCCGAGTCGCGGGTACTCATGCCAGACAGAAAGCGGGCGATCGGACCTCGGGCCATAGTCCGAGAGTACTCGTGGCTCGCGACTCCTGATTCGGAACTCGAGACTCGTGACTCGAGACTCGTGACTCAGCGAGTCGGGATCTCTTCAAACGAAGGGAAGAGTCGGTCGGCGCCCGGCACCTGTGACAGGCTGAGGTAGTCCGCATGGGTGCGTTTCTGGGTCCAGACCTCCATAACCCGGTCGTTGCTCGACGAACGGGCCGGGGCACCATCGTCGGCCCATTCGACCATTTGCAGGAACACGTCGGTGCCCGCCTTGAGGATCATCGCCGGCCAATCGCTGATCAGCCCTTCTTCTCGCATGGTGGCAATGTCCTGTCGGAGCGCTTCGAGGAATGGCTCTTCATGGTCCGCATGGACCCGGTAGGCGCCGATCGCGATCATTCCCAATTCGTGTCCTGTGTCATAGGTGCACGGTACACGAGCCGGTATCCGGATCGAGACATATCGCGTCGGTTACAATAAGGCTCTCACGGGAGCTCGGTGTACCGGGCTGAGAGGGAGGCAGTAACAGCCTCCGACCGTTTGAACCTGTCCCGGGTAATGCCGGCGTAGGAAGCTCTCAGCTCGGCCCTCCGACCGACTGGAACGGAGAGCCATGATTGCGAAAGATCTGAACCGGCCCTGGGACGCCCTCGCCGCGATAGCGATATCGTTGATTCTGGCCGGATGTTCGGCTGATGGGACCACGACCAGCGCGTCACCGCAGGTGTCCGAACCCCTTGAGCCGGTCGACATCGTTCTGATGACCCATGACTCCTTCGCGGTCTCGGACGAGCTTCTAGCCTCCTTCAAGGGCGAGACGGGCATCGAGATAAAGATCCTGCGCGCCGGGGACGCGGGGGCGATGGTCAATCAAGCCGTCCTCACCAAAGACAACCCTTTGGCGGATGTGATGTTCGGAGTCGATAACAACTTCCTGGCGCGGGCGCTGGAAGCGGACATATTCGAACCGTATGAATCTCCCCTCCTGGCCTCCGTCCCCGACGGATTGGAGACCGACGCTCGAGTGACGCCCATCGATTTCGGGGATGTGTGCATCAATTGGGACAAGGAGTACTTCGCCGAAACGGGTCTGGCCCCGCCGGAGACCCTCCTCGACCTCACC
>JAHEDM010000001.1 GCA_024641205.1 Actinomycetes bacterium | reverse complement strand
ACGAGTTCGTCCTGGATCCCCTTTCCCTTGACGCCGGGGAGCTTGAAGGTTCCGTCGTAGCCGTCGACGGTCACATAGCCGGTGTCTCCCTCGAAGCTTGCGTGCAGGTAATCACCTGAAAAACGAGCGCTTTGTTGCCAGTCGGCCGGCGGGAACGGCTCCTCGCCGGTAGCGGGGAGGGCCGTCATGGTCAAAGTCAGGATCGCCAATCCAACGATGATGAGGGTCTTTCTCATCTTTCCCCCTTTGTTTGTGAAGCCCGGTCCGCTACCCCCACCGGACCGGGCTTGATGGGTCACTCATTGTCGGCACATGTGCCGGCACGGCAGCGAGCCAGCAGCAGGTCGTTGCCTTCACCCGACACAGGATCGTGACCTTCGATTGAGCCTTGGTAGTAGGCCAGCACCGGTGATCCATCGGCCGTGATGGCCATGCCGAACGTGTTGAGATCGGCCACATCCGCTAGAACGGTCTCATCGCATAGCTCGTCGAGACAGCGTGCCAGTTTCATCTCCCTGGTGGGTGTCCAGTAGGCAATCAAAGCGAGTCCATCCGATCCCACCTCGATGTCCGGACCGACGGAGGCGATAAACTCTGACGTCGAATCGTCGATGCTGTTGACGGTGAAGTTCTGACAAGCGGGGTTGTGGCATACCGCCACTTCAAGGCGGCCGTTGTTGTAGTACGCCATCAGCGGGTACCCGTCGATTCCGATCGCCAGGTCGGCAGTTACCTGATCAGAGCCAGTTTCCGCAACGACGACCGTGGTTGATTCGGTGCAGTCCCAGATCGAGCACTTGACTACCCGGACTGTTCCATCAGTTTGGGCAACCCCGATCACCGGCAGGCCGTCGCCGGGAACCGCGATGTCGAGCGTATCGATGTACCACCGGTCGGGGAATTCGCCTTCCCCGGGGTCGGCCAGGCTCTCCAGCCTTCCCTCAGCGAACTCGTTGCATGTGTCGTCGAGGCAGGTCTTCACCCATACGTACCAGTCGCTGGGATGTTGGTAGGCCACCACGGCGCCGCGCGGGCTGGTGGCGATCGCCGGAGCGCCATTCACCCACTCATCGAACACACGGATCGTCTCTCGGTCGGCGCAGCTTCGGTCATGGCAAAGAGTCAGCGCCACCCCGTCCCACTCCATCGTGTGCGAAATCACCGCGGGCAGACCCTCGACGGTGAGCACAACCGACGCCTGGCCGCCTCCCTCCAGTACGGTGGTCGAGAAGTCCGAGCAGGCGGGATCATTGCACGAGACCAGGGCCGTCCCTTCGTCGGAGTTGTAGACAATGATGGGCAATCCGCTACGGTCGATCACCACCGAGGGGCTGAACCCTTCGAGCCGCGCCCCGGCTTCGTCGACGATGGTGGTCTCCCACCGGTCCGCCGGTTTTGTTGGAGGCAATGCGAATTCCGGCGCGGTACACGCTGGATCGGCACACACCATGACGTGGAGGGTGTTGTAGGAGTTGTAGGCGACAACCGGGTTGCCTTGAGGATTGAGAGCAGTCGAGGTCCACACAAATTCGGACACCTTCTGGGTTGGAGAGTGAGTTACTCCGCCGGAGCAAACCGGGTCGGTGCAGGTAGCGACCGTCAGGATTCCCCCTGCAATGGATCGGTCAACATACGCGACGGACACTCGGTTGTTGGGTGAAATCGCCATCGACCCGAATCTGCCTTCCCCTAGCTCTCCTGGGAGTGGGCCGCTCAACTGGGCAAGCACTGTGACGGTTGGGGAGGCGCAGGCAGGGTCGGTGCAACCGATCAGGACAAGGTCACCGGCAAGCTCTTGGGTGGCTTCGGGCATGGATATGGTGAGAATGACGGGAACCCCATCTCCAGACACTGCCAGTTCCTCGATCCCGAGCGACCGTACCGTCAGGGGGGATACGAAGACCTCGCCGGCGCAGGCCGGGTCCGAGCAGTTCAGGACCGTCACATATGGAGTCTCTCCTTCGGCGGACGCGAGGGACGTGGCGATCACGGGAGTTGAACCGGTTCCCACTGCGATCTTTGGAAGACCACTACGCATCGAGCCGATTTCGTCGATGGTGTTGCGACGGTTGGTGGTGCAAGCCGGGTCGTCGCACTTGATCAGCGTGGCGGTGCCGTCCCATGTACTGACGAGCACCGCAGGCAGGTTGTCCGGACCGACCGCAAGGTCGGGGGACAGTTCGCCCGGTCCGAGTTCCGAGAGGGTGCCTTCAGAGCAGCCCGGATCGGTGCATTTGAACAGGTTGACGACGCTATTCCCTTCTTCGCCGTCCGGGGGGGAAGACATCCACACGTACACCGGCAGGCCATCGGGCCCCATCGCCATCGTCGCTTCGTACCAACTCCCCTTCGGCTCCACGCCGTTAACGGTGGCCTTGCCGGAACAGCCAGAGTCGGCACAGCGGGCCAATCTCAAGGGGCTCTCCTCGAAGGGCGTGGAATAAACGATTAGAGGGACGCCGTCGGCTCCGACGACGAGGGAGGAATTGTGCCCCACACCGCCTTCACCATCGATGACCGCAAAGGACGGCCCCATTCCAGTCCCGATGGGGTCCGGCACTGAGTTGTCCGGAGCGGGACTCGTCGTCGCAGTAGTCGTTGTCGTGGGATCCTCGATCATCGGGCCCGGATCGCCGCGGAACAGCTGCAGGGCGGCGACGACTCCGATCGCGATTGCGATCATTGCGGCGGCGGCGAACGCCCAACCCCATCGATGGAAGCGACGAATCTTCTGAGGCGAAGCCTTCTCGCGCGGCATATGCGGTAACGGAGCGTCGGGTTTCGCATTTGGTTCCTGGTCGACGGTCTTTGGCAGGCCTGCCAGGTCGGCCGCGACCGTGTCCCAGAATCCGGCTCGGTGTTCCGGAACAGGCAGTTCCTGGAGGGCGGTCCCAAGAGCAGTGTCTCGGTAGTCGTTCATCGTTGCTCACCTCGATAATCAGCGAGGCTTTTGCGCAGCGTCCGTCTCGCCCGGTGCAGCCGGGAGGCGATGGTGCCTACCGGCAAGCCGAGAATTCGGGCCGTGTCTTGATACGGGAAACCCTCACCGTCAACCAACATGACCAAGGCCCTGTCCTGTTCGCTCAGGTCGCTGAGTGCCGCTGCCAGCTCGTCCGATCGATAGGTGATCTCTGCCGGATCCGAGTTCGGATCGGGTTGATCAACCTCAGGGACCGGCACCAGATTGGCCCGGGCTGATCGCCGGATCTCGTCGACGCAGGTGTTGTAGACGATTCGGAACAGCCAGGTTCCTGTTGCCGCCTCTCCGCGGAAACCGGGTAATGCTCGGAAGGCCTTCAGATAGGCCTCTTGCAGAGCGTCGTCCATTCGATCTCGATCCCCCAGCAAACGGAAAGCAAGAGCCCGAAGTCGGTGGTCGTGCGTCCGCACCATCTCTAGGAAGGCTTCCGGACTGACCGTCTTGGTCTCGGATGCGCTGGTCACGATGCCACTGTCCTCCGTCCTCACCCTGTTGGACGACGAACCGACCCCTTTTCTTCTCGGTTATGGGTAACAACGCCATAGTGAGCCGGGAAAGACAAGGGGCCGGAGGACCCTTTCGCAACACGAGTGACGAGTCGGGTGTGTCTTTGCTGGTTGCTGGTTACTCGTCCAAGAAGATATCCAGCTGCAGCTTGCCTGCGTCTCCGTAGCCGTACTCGTCGAAGTTGGAAATCCCTGCTTTGATCAGCACGTCTTCATCGATGTAGAAGTTGCCGGTGGTGGTCCTGGCGTCCTTCTTGAAGATCTCATAGGCGGCGTCGGCCATGATCTCGGGCCGACGTGACAGGGCCATCGCCTGGTCGCCGCCCAGCAGATTCTGGACAGCGGCAGTGGCGATGATGGTCTTCGGCCATAGGCAGTTGGCGGCGATGTCATCGTCCGCCAGTTCCTGGGACAAGCCGAGCGTCACCATGCTCATGCCGTACTTGGCGATGGTGTACGCAACGTGGTTCTTGAACCAATGGGGTGCGAGGTTGAGCGGAGGGCTGAGCGTGAGGATATGACCGTTCTTGCTCTGTTTGAGGTAGGGGATGCACGTCTTGGACACCAGGAACGTGCCGCGGGTGTTGATGTTCTGCATGAGGTCGTATCGTTTCATAGGCAATGACTCGGTGTTGGCCAGGTTGATGGCGCTGGCGTTGTTGACGCAGATATCGATTCCGCCGAATAGCTCAACTGCCGCCTCAACGGCTGCCTCAACCTGATCTTCGTTGCGAATATCCCCGACGATCGGCAAGGCTCGGCCACCGGCTTCCTTGATTTCGGCGGCGGCGGTATACACCGTTCCCGGCAAAGCCGGGTGGGGGTCGGCGGTCTTGGCGATGAAGGCGATGTTGGCTCCATCTCGGGCGGCGCGTTTGGCGATGGCCAATCCGATCCCGCGGCTTCCCCCTGAGATGAACATGGTTTTGCCTGCCAGTGGTGGCATGTCCTCTCCCGGCTCGTGATTACGTGAGCCTACCGGCGTCCCGGTCACCGCCGCGGCGGGATGAAGGCGTCGCCGATTGCATCGAGGGCGCGGTTGATACCGCGCGTGAGCCGGTTGAGTGCCATCCGTACGCCGAAGATGGTTGAGGCGGTGAAGACCGTCAGGGTTGAGATGGCCAGGGCGATCGTGGCAGGCTCGAGCGGGCCTCCGAAGGCAACCGACCCTATCCCGACTGCTCCCGCGGTGGCAACGGCGCCGGTGGCGAGTAGGGTTTGGCCGGTTTTGCGCAGGCCGGCGGTGTTGGCTTCGATGGAAACCAGTTGCTCGCCCGACTTGACCTCCCTGACCCGGTGGGTAACTCCGCGGGTATTGCGCAAGGCTCCCGTACCCTGACCGAGCTTCAGTCCCATGCGGATGGACGTGATGGGATGGGAATCCTTCTCCCAGAGGATGCCGTCTCCGTAGTGGCGGCGGGGACGGAGTCCCTCATGATTGCGAAACCACCGCTCCGCCGCGGCTTCCACCCGGCTGTTGGTACCTCTGACGATGCGGGTGGCCATGACTTTGTCCGGGGCCAGCACCTGCTGCCATACGGTATCCAGGCGGTCGTCGAGCGACACACCGGCCTGGTGCTCGGCTAGGGCTCTGAGGAGGAAATCGGGTTCAACATGCAGTTCACGCGCCATGCGAATGAGCCGGTCGCGGTTGATGGGTTCAACGCTGTGGGTCGACTCATCGGTCTGTAGAGCGATGGCTCGCCGCAAGATCTGGTCGGCCTGGTCGGCCGGTATCGGCTCCTCGCCGGGCAGGTGATCAATCCCCCCGGAACTCTGCTCGGTTCGGAGCTGCGATGGTTCAAATCGTTGCGTCATGCCTTCCCCAGTATGGCGCGCGAACCGGGGAGGCCGTTCAGATTTGCGAGATCGAACGAATGGCCGTCTTCGGTCCGTACTTCGGGGCGTGGATGCCACCTGCTTTGAGCAGGCGGATCACTCGCCCGCGGTGTCCCCGGTACGGTTCGAGCAGTTCGAGCATACGCCGGTCGTCGGCGCGTGGTTCACCGGCCAGCGCCCACGCCACCGTGTTGGGGAGGTGGTAATCGCCTACGGGCACGGCATCTGGGTCCCCCAGGGCCGAACCCATGACCAGGGCCGCCGTCCAGGGACCGATTCCCGGGAAGGCGGTCAGCCGGGCGAAGGCCTCATCTCTGGTCATGCCGGCAATCTCCTCGAGTCTTCCGGAACGCTTCGCCACGAAGCGCAGTAGGTCGGCTCGCCTGCGCTCGATTCCGAGTTCGTGCATCTGCCAGTAGGTAACCTCGGCGAGGACCCCGGAAGCAACCGGTAACGTGAGGTCGAGAGGTCCGGGGGCTGGTTCCGAGAACGTTCGGATCAACGCCCGTCCATTTCGATGAGCTTCTTTCGTCGCAACCTTCTGGCCGAGAATCGCCGGAACGATGGATTCGAAAACCCGGTCGGATCTACCGATGCGAAGTCCACGCTTTCGTTCCTTCAGATCGCGAAGCACGCGATCGGTCGGTACGAAGTCCTCAGGGTGGTCGTCGAAGCCGAGCAGCCGGGGCGTCTGATCGAGAATCCACTCTGCCCCGTCGCCCCAGGCGGTTGCGGCGATCGCCGTTCCTTCACGCTCGATGAGGACGGTTGCCGAACCGTTCGGGGTGCGGGTCGCCCACCACCCTCGCCGTCCGGCGGCATCGGTTCTTCCGCTCCCCAGGGTCAATCGGAGATCCACATCCGGTAGTGCTTCAATGTTTCGCTTCTTCACGGTCGGAACTTCTTCTGAGTGCTATGCGGCAAAGGTGACGGTCGGGCGCTCACCGGGGTGGCCTTGGCGTCTTTGGAATCTTGAAGATCCCAGCGTACCGGCGGACGGCCCGGTGGGCGGGGCGGGCCGGGGCTACACCGCCCGCTGCAGGTCGTGATCGGTGATGGCGCCCTCGGTTACCAATCGACGCTCGGCGCGGCCGTAGAAGTGCTGACCAATCTCAAGCGCTCCGCTTGTGTAGATGTCGGGCCGGTAGACGGACATGACCGCCGCGAGCAGGCGGATATGAAAACGCGTTTCGACGCACGCATCAACGGTTCTGGCGGCCAGCACCGAATCGATCATCTCATCGAACAAAGGCTCGAGGTCGTCGGCAGTGTCAATGCGGTCTAGCAACTCGTTGCGCCTGGCGAGGAGGTCATCCTCGGTATGCCCAGAATCCTTTCTGGCCATGCGAAGGAGCATGCGAAGCTCCCTCTCGAAAACCTCGTGGCGGGGGTCGTCCTCGGCCAGGGGCGGGGGAGGAACCCGATGGGCGTCGCGGACCGCTGCCAGCATGCTGTGCGTACGATCGAGGGTGATCGTGACATCACCTTGATCGGCGTCGATCGAGACGTCTATCTGGCTTTCCCGCACGGGCGAGTTCTCTCGACCGCCTTGAGCTGCGCTCATGAGTTAATCGTATCCTCTCCTACGTCTGATCGCGAACGAGTTAGGGAGTCATTGCGCGGTGTGTCAATCGAACCAGCCCACCCGGCACCAGGAGCGCCGCTCGCAGGATGGGCACCGCATCCAACGGTTGTATCTGACGAATGGCACCCACACGCTCACTCGGAGTATCCGGGCGGTGGCTTCGCCGATCCGGATTCGCTTGTGCTCACCACACGATGAGCATTCGACGACAACGGTCCCGAGACGCGGCCTAGCCGTTGAAAACAGGGCTTGACGGCCCGGCCCAATATCTGCTTTGACCGAGGAGGTTGACGCGTGATTGAACAGGGCGCGTTTGCCTTGCGGATCGTGGGTATTCACAGGTTCTCCAGCGTTTTGGCCAGTGCACGGTAGGCCTCTGCGGCCTTGGACCGGCGAGCGTGCTGCAGTACAGACATGCCGCGGCCTGGAGCTTCTGCGACCCGGACCGTTTTGGGAATAGGAGGGTCGAGGACGTTGATGCCGTACCGGTGCGGGATGTCTTCCACCACCTCATGGGCAAGGCGCGTACGCGAGTCGAACATGGTGGCAACCACGCCCAGCACCATGATCTTGCTGTTGGTATAGGTGCGGACGTCATCGATGGTTTCCAGCAGTTGACCGACCCCCCGGTGGCTGAGCGTCTCGGGTTGGAGGGGAATGAGCACCTCGCGAACGGCGGTGAGACCGTTGATAGTGAGGATTCCGAGCGACGGGGGACAGTCGATCATGACCACGTCGTAGGTGCTGATGACCGGCCGCAAGGCTTTGGAGAGCACGTACTCGCGCCCGGTCTTGGTCAGGAGATGAATCTCGGCTCCGGCCAGGTCGATCGTCGAGGGGAGCAGGTCAAGGTCTCCGGCTTCGACTATGGCCTTTGCGGCCGTAGTCCGGCCGAGCATCACATCGTGGATGGAACGTTCGAGAGTCTCCGAGTCGACCCCCATTGAGTAGGTGAGGCAAGCTTGCGGATCGAGATCGACGAGCAAGACCTTGCGGCCCAGTTCAGCGAATGCCGACCCCAAAGACTGGACGGTGGTGGTCTTGGCCACCCCGCCCTTCTGGTTGGCGACGGCGATCACCCGGGTCATGAAGCGATTGTAGGTCAGAGCCGGGTGCCTTCGTCCCCGCACACCCGGACCGCGCCGGATTCGGATCCGGCGTTGCTTGGTTCAGTCCGAGGATTCGAGATTGAGTGCGGCGGAATTGATGCAGTAGCGCAAGCCGGTCGGTTGAGGGCCATCTTCGAAGACATGCCCGAGATGGGAGTCGCATCGTGCGCAGCGAACCTCGGTCCTGACCATGCCATGGCTGGTATCGACGACCGTCTTCACTCGCTCGTCGGCCGTTGGCTCCCAGAAGCTGGGCCAGCCGGAACCTGATTCGTACTTGGTCTCAGAGGAGAAGAGTTCGGCCCCGCACGCGACACACCGGAAGGTCCCGTCTTCCTTGGTATGGACGTAACCGCCCGAGAAGGGTGGCTCGGTTGCTCCTTGGCGGGTCACTGCGAATTGCTCGGGCGTCAAGCGCATGCGCCATTCCTCTTCGGTGGTCGGAAGCTGGTCTGCAGGGATTTCGGGTGTCACGGTCACTCCTTATGGGTTTCCAGCTTCAACATCGAGATGCCCGTTCTCGTTCCATTCTCTTCCCATGGCGATCAAGAATCCGGTGGCGCGCTCTGCCCGGGGGTAGCGTTCGACCAGCTCCCGAAATGCCTTTCCGTGTCCCGGCTCGCGCAGGTGGGCCAGCTCATGGACGATCAGATAGTCGAGTACCCAGGCGGGGAACCCTGCCACGCGACTGGAGATCCGGATGGTCCGATCCTCGGGTGTGCATGAGCCCCACCGGGTCTGCTGATTGTGGACCCACCGAATCGAGTCCGGAGCCGGGAGGTTGTAGATCCGGGCCAGGCGGCGGGCCCGACTGGCCAGCTCGACCGGCTCAGCGGCAGCCCGCAGTTCGAACTTCGATTTCATCAGGGCTACCCAGTGGAGTTCTTCCGACTTGCTCATGGCGGCGGGAATGGCGACTCGCAGGACGTTCCCGATCATGCGAGCTTGCACGGTCTTCCTGCGTCGGGGGCTTCGAACGACTTCGATGTTCACGATCGGCGATGCTAACGGTCACGGGTGACAATCGATGCTGTCGGTCCCTGTTCAAGGATTCTCTCCTGAGCTGTTCTCCTGCGAAGCCGCGCAAACTCGATCATGCAGTATGCTAACAATTGCAAGCACAGGATGATTGTATGATTTCCGACCTCTCTCAACTAACACCGGTCGAGTTCACGTTGCCGAATGGCATGGTGATTTCGTTGCGCCCGCTCGGCGCCGCCGATCGAGACAAGCTGGCCGTAGGGTTCGAGCGGCTATCCGGGGAGAGCCGGTACCGGCGATTCATGACTCCGACTCCTCGTCTCACCCCCAACGAGCTGACCTACTTCAGTGAGATCGATTCCCGCAATCATTTCGCCTGGGGGGTGGAGGTGGCGCATGAGGATGGATGGGATGGGGCGGGCGTGGCTCGATATGTTCGCTTGTCCGGCGATCCAGGAGCAGCCGATACTGCCTTCACGGTTTTGGACGAGTACCAGGGAATCGGGATAGGTCAGGTGCTTCTTCGAGGATTGGCCATTGCCGGCCGAGTCAACGACCTGCGCCGTTTCCACTTTGACGTGCTGGCCGACAACCGGCCGATGCTGAGAGTGCTTGAGAAGTCCGGAGTTCCGATGGATCCGGTATCGGCAGGCCTCACCCACGGTGTACTCGACGTGGATTCTTTCGTTGCCGGGTTGGATTCCTGGCCGCCTGCCCGTGCTCTTGCTGAGCTGGCCAGAGCCGCTCGTCCCGGCCTCGAGAGCAGCTGACGAACGCCATCCACGTCCGGCCAGTTAACATTGTGAATTCGCAACGGATTCTGACGGCCTTGCCTGGTTGTCATATTCCGGTGCGGTAGCGGATCGGTCAGTTTGGTTCTACCTCGCCTGTGCGGTCCCACCATGCATGTTTCACAAAGAGAGGCCTTGACGATGGGTAATGAGCGTAAGTGGGTTTATGGTTTTGACGAGGTCGAGGACGCCGAAGCGTATGTGGGTGGCTCGTGGGATGGGGTCCGCGGGCTGATGGGAGGCAAAGGAGCTAACCTCGCCGAGATGACCAGAGTCGGGGTGCCGGTCCCGCCCGGGTTCACGGTGACCACCGAAGCCTGCAACGCCTACCTCGAAGTCGGGGAGCAGTTCCCTGCCGACATGTGGGAGCAGACGCTCTCTGCTCTCCAGCATGTTGAGGAGCAAACCGGGAAGACCTTCGGCGATGCATCGAATCCGCTCCTGGTTTCGTGCCGATCCGGCGCCAAGTTCTCGATGCCGGGGATGATGGACACGGTGCTCAATATCGGTCTCAATGATGAGGTCGCGGTCGGGATGGTGAAGCTCATCGGAGACGAACGGTTTGTGTACGACTCATACCGCCGCCTCGTGCAGATGTTCGGAACGGTGGTGCTTGGACTCGAAACCGAGCCATTCGAAGAGGTGCTTTCCGAGTATCGAAAGAAATACGGCGTCGACAACGACGCAGTTCTTCCACCCGCGGCATTGAAGGAAGTGGTTGAACGGTTCAAGAGCTTGGCTTCCGACTTCCCGCAGGAACCGATCGATCAGCTCAGGTTGGCTACCGAGGCCGTCTTCAAATCGTGGAATGGAAAGCGAGCCTTCGATTATCGAAACGCTGCCAAGATCGCCCACGACCTGGGCACGGCCGTGAACATCCAGACGATGGTGTTCGGCAACATGGGCATGGACTCGGCGACCGGCGTCGCCATGACCAGGGACGCAACCACCGGTGCCGACCACATCGAAGGCGACTTTCTCATCAACGCCCAGGGTGAGGATGTGGTGGCAGGCACACGTCCAACCAAGGCAATGGATGACATGGCCGTCGAGATGCCGGAGCTCTACGGTGAGTTCCGGACCATCGCCAAGAACCTCGAGAACCACTACCGCGAGATGCAGGACATGGAGTTCACCGTCGAGCGCGGCAAGCTGTGGATTCTCCAGACTCGCGACGGAAAACGCACCGCTCAGGCTGCAGTCCGCATCGCCGTAGATCTAGCCGACGAGGGCTTGATCACCAAAGAGCAAGCTGTCATGAAGGTGACCCCGGACCAGGTTGACTTTTTCCTGCACCCCCAGTTTTCGGTGGAAGCCAAGAAGGCAGCCGTTGAGTCGGGATCACAAGTCGCCGTAGGGCTGAACGTGTCCCCGGGTGCCGCCGTCGGCGTTGTTGCCTTTGATGCCGACCTCGCCGAGAGGTGGGCGAAGGACGACGGCAAGAAAGTCATCATGGTTCGGCCGGAGACGAAACCGGACGACGTGCATGGGATGCTGGCCGCCCAGGGCATCCTCACCAAGCTCGGTGGCCGGACGAGCCATGCCGCCCTGGTTGCTCGCCAGTTTGGTAAGCCGGCTGTGGTCGGTGTGGCCGCCCTCGACATCGACATGGTCAACCGGCAGATGACGGTGGACGGCAAGGTCATCAAGGAAGGTGACTGGATTTCGATCGACGGGACTATCGGTGAGGTGTTCCTCGGAGCCCTCGATACTGTGGTTCCCGATCTTTCGGATCCCTGGCTCAGCAAACTGCTGGGCTGGGCCGACGAGTTTCGGACCCTGGGAGTCTGGGCCAACGCCGACTATCCGCTCGATGCCCAGCGCGCCCGTCAGAACGGGGCGGAGGGTATCGGTCTGTGCCGGACCGAGCATATGTTCTTTGAACCCGAGCGCATACCGGTCGTGCAGAAGATGATCACGACCGAGTCGGACGAGGAGCGGCGCCGGGCGCTCGACACGCTGCTGCCTCTGCAGCGGGAAGATTTCGCCGGTTTGTTCCGGGCCATGGACGGGCTGCCCGTCATCATTCGGCTCATCGATCCGCCGCTGCACGAGTTCCTTCCTGCATTCGAGGATCTGACCGCTGAGCTGGCCGACCTGCGGATCAAGGCCGCCGCGGGCGAAGACGTCGCCGGAGAGTTGAACGAGACCGAGGTAATGCTCGGGCGGGTGAAAGCGCTCCACGAGGCCAACCCGATGCTGGGCACCCGCGGGGTGCGGCTCGGGATCATGATGCCGGATCTGACCAAGATGCAGGTCCGGGCGATTATCGAAGCTGCCTGCACCGTCGCAAAAGAGGGTGTCGATGTGCACCCCGAGGTGATGATTCCGCTCACCAGTCATGTCAACGAACTCAAGCGCCAGCAGACGGTGCTGGAGGCAGAGGCCAAAGTGGTGATGGAGGAGCAAGGTGTCGAAGTCGACTACAAATTCGGCACCATGATCGAGATCCCCCGGGCTGCAATCACCGCCGGCGAGATCGCCGAATACGCCCAGTTCTTCTCGTTCGGCACCAATGACTTGACGCAGACAACCTTCGGCATCAGTCGGGACGACGCCGAGTCGGGCTTCCTCATCGATTATCTGCGGGAGGGAATCCTGACGGAGAACCCGTTCGCTTCGATCGACGAGCTGGGAGTGGGAAGACTCATGAAGTGGGCTGTGGAGGAGGGTCGAGCCACTCGCCCGGGCCTCGAGGTCGGTATCTGTGGTGAGCACGGCGGCGACCCGAAGTCGATCGACCTGTGCCATCGCCTGGGGTTGAACTATGTGAGCTGCTCGCCCTTCCGGGTGCCGATCGCCCGTCTGGCGGCGGCTCAATCGGCCATCACCCATAAGTAACTCCGTTCTGGCGTGAGAAACCTGCGCGATGTGCAGGGTTCTCACGCCAGTTCGGGATTTACCACCCGGTGGACACGCCGATCGCCGTGAGCGCCACCACCATCAAACCGAATAACATCTGCGTCCAGCCGACGGTCTTGGCAGGCACCGGGGGTCTGGCCAGGCTGTAGAAAGCACCGAGGCCGAGCAGGAAGATTGCCAAGGCGGATAGCAGCGGCACGATGGCAAGTGCTGCCGCCAGGCCAACCACCAGCATCGCAGCCACTTGAGCCGCATAGGCCCCCGACCGATCGTATGGCTGGTCTTTGGCTCTTCGCACCTGGGCTCGAGCGAAGATAATGGCGGCGAACGAGCGGGCGGCCAGGACCAACCAAAGGCCAAAGGCTGCCGCCCAATCCCAATCAGCCGCCAGGGCTATCGCTGCCGCCGCCGAACCCATGGCGATCCCTCCGGTCAGTTCGGGGAGCAGTCCGCGGTTGCGGCTTTTGGCATCGGCATGCAGCGATACCGCTGCAAACGGGATCGCAACCACGAGCGGCCACCAGA
The DNA here is from genome assembly GCA_024641205.1 of Actinomycetes bacterium. Taxonomy (GTDB): domain Bacteria; phylum Actinomycetota; class Acidimicrobiia; order Spongiisociales; family UBA4744; genus UBA4744. The sequence goes on along the minus strand of JAHEDM010000001.1, from coordinate 14,395 downwards.
ATGGTCCGGCCGCAGTGACAACCGCCACGGCTACGCCGGCCAGCGCCAACGTCCCATAACCAAGCGCGAACCACACCGCGATGCGGGTGCGGGGGAGGCGCCGCCTACGAACCAGGTCTGTCAAAACCAATTTGACCGGTCGCCGCGCCAGGAAGACCGCCGTTGTGGCAACAGCCAATCCCAACCCTGCCCACGTTGGGGCAACTAGGAGCCCCAACAGTATGGGTTCCAGCGTGAAACCCCAGCCGCCGTGTTCGGTGGGGAACGCTATCGACCTGACGCGCACGCCGGCGGTCTCGGTCATGCCGGGTGCATCCTCTCTCGGGCATGTTCCGCACGCAGGCGGATGGCGCATCCCGGCAGGTGGTCGTTGACGAGACCCATCGCCTGCATGAACGCGTACATCGTGGTCGGACCGACGAATCGCCAGCCACGCCGTTTGAGGTCCTTGCTCATGGCCGTCGATTCCCCTGTGATCGATGGGAGCTGGGTTGGAGGCTCGAGCCGATCGGGTGCGTATTTCCATACATAGGCGGACACGGATCCGAACTCTGCGATCAGATCGAGGGCCCGGCCGGCATTGTCGATCGTCGCCTCGATCTTGCCCCGGTGGCGAACGATTCCTGCGTCGTTGAGCAGTCTGGCGATGTCGGTTTCTGTGAATCCGGCTACCCGGCGGAAGTCGAACCCGGCGAAGGCAGATCGGAAGTTATCGCGTTTACGGAGGATGGTCAGCCAGGAAAGACCGGCCTGAAAGCCCTCCAGGCTCAGCTTTTCGAAGAGGCGGACGTCGTCGGTGACGGGAAATCCCCATTCCGTGTCGTGATAATCGACATAGAGGGGATCGGTTCCTGCCCACCAGCATCTGGCGATTCCATCGCCACTGGTGAGCGCCAACTGGTCGGCCATGGCCCGGATGCTACGGCGGTTCGCTCCGCCCTGGAACCGACGAACCGTCGGGTAGCCTTCCCCCGGTTATCCCCGTGGAGCGACGTCCGGATGGGACTGGGCGAGGGGCGGACCGACGACGTCCATCCAGTTGTTCGCCGCGATCTCGCGATACCGGTTTGGATCGACTGGTCCGGCGGGGAGCTGGGCGTGTTGCTCGAAGAAGCGCTCCATGCCTGCCGGTGTGAACATCACCAGGATGGTTGCATCTTCACTGCCCAGGTTCTGAAAGCAGTGGGCGGTACCTCGTGGGACAAACACGAACGATCCCTGGGGAGCCTCCAACAATTGCCCGTCCGCGAGGAATCGGAAATGCCCTTCGAGGATGTACCACATCTCGTCTTCCCGAGCGTGCACGTGCTGAGGGGGTCCGTCCTGTGGACCTACCGTTACCTCCAGGAAGGCAAAGGTGCCTCCCGTGGTTGTGGTCCTGGCCTTGATGGTGGCCGGACCTCCCGCCGGGCCTCGGAGCGTCTCGCCGCCGTCTCTTCCGACCACGAATGCACCTGTCGACGTTGCCAAGGCAACTCCTCTCCGGCGGCTCGCGAGGATCGCGGCTACGCGAGCGGAGTCTATGAGGCTAGGCAGCACTCGGGCACGTCTCTTCGTCACATTTCGCTTCCACCTACTAGCGTCGTGGCGACGGAGGGAGCGGCTTGGGGACAATCGCCCTGGCAGTGGTGTTCGTAGGCTTTCCTGCCCTGGCGGTCTACGGCGCCAACCGCTACAAGGCCCTGGAATGGATGAGCCCGGTGGTGCTCTGCTATCTGCTCGGCATCATTCTCGGCAACCTTCCCGGATGGACTCCGGATATTGAGCTCGCCAACACCGTCACGGAGGTCACCGTGTTGCTGGCCATTCCGTTGCTGCTGTTCTCGACCGACTTCCCCAAATGGCTGCGCATGGCTCCCAAGGCGGTTCTGTCTTTCGGTCTGGCGACCCTGGCCGTGATGGTCGTCGCAGCTGCGGCCACCGTGATCTTGAGTAGTCAGGACCCTGAGACCTGGAAGATGGCCGGGATGACCGTCGGGGTGTACACCGGTGGGACGCCCAACATGAGCGCTATCGGTCTGGCCCTCGAGGTCACCGACGAGAAGTTCATTCTGGTCAACGGTGCCGATGTCCTCTTGTCTGCGGTATACCTGCTTTTTCTCATGACCGTCGCCCAGCGGGTGTTGCTCAAGTTCCTTCCGGCCTTCCAAAGGACGGGCATGGCAGAGGGGGAGTTTCACGCCTCGGGAATGGAAGCGGACCCGATGCCGGCACTGAAGACCAGGCCACGAGAGGTTGCAGGGGCAATCGGGCTTGCCGTGCTGATGGCAGGGGTGACCGTTGGGGTGGTCTCGATCTTCGATGGTTCGCTCCCTATTGCGCCCGTGATCCTCAGCGTCACGACACTTGGCATTGCCTTGTCGTTTGTTCCCAGGATCCGCAACTTGGCCGGCACCTATGAGACCGGTCAATACCTCTTGCTGATCTTCGCGGTAGCGATCGGGACTCTGGCCAATATCCGCGAGATGGCCGATGCGTTCTCGACGGTATTTGTTTTCGTAGCCATCGTGCTGGGCGGGTCGATCTTGCTGCACTACGCGCTCGCAGCGATCTTTCGGATCGACACCGACACGGTGCTGATCACGTCCACGGCGGCAGTGTTCGGGCCCGCCTTCGTCGGTCCGATCGCGGCCGTTTTGAAGAACCGGGAGATCGTTGTCTCGGGGTTGACCACCGGTGTGGTCGGTTACGCGGTCGGCAATTACGCGGGATTGGCGATCGCCTACCTGCTACAGCCGTAATGCTGTGGTCGGTGTGGGGGCGCGCTGGGTTAGCGGCGATTCGACTGTGCCGTTGTAAGGGTTGTCCGGTTCGTTGGCTGTGCCGATCGCCCGCTCCTTGTCCCGACGGGTGCGGGCCGCACGACGGTGGGGTGTACAGGGGCCATGCCTCCGCCGTCGCTCCGCCACGGGTGGGGGCAGTATGGACCTGTTCGGCCTAGGTCAGGGCTGGGTTCACATCTGATACAGGCTGTCCAGCATTTGTAGGACTATTTCGTCGACCATTCCCTGGTCGGGGAGGGTGGTCATCATTCCGTACAGGGCTGCCTGGCCCCCCTGCGATGCTTCAGGATGAGCACGCACCTCATCAACGGCGTTGGCCAAGTCTTCGAGGAAACGCCCCTCGAGACCGGCGTGCACCGGGGTGATCATCAGGTGCAGGGAGGCTGGTTTGATCTGGCGGTCCATGTGCCACCCGCGTTGGTCCAATGCATCGCCCACGGCGTAGATATCGATCTCATCCGCGGTGAAGGCAAACACGCTGGCCGGAGGCTCTCCCAGAACGCGAAGGCCGGGGATGCGGTTGATCCCCTCAATCAACCGGCCGGTCGTTTCCATGATGCCTTTGGCCTTCTCGAGATACCCGTCCTGTCCGATTCGCTTGAGGGCCGCCCAGGCGGCCGCAATCGGGCCGCCTGGGCGCGTGCCGGACATGCTTGGCGAGGCATAGATCCCGCCCGGCCAGCCGGTCGAGACGTGAAACTGGTATCGACGCAGCGAGGCGCCGCGGTACAGGATCGTGGAGGCGCCCTTGGCGGCGAAGCCATACTTGTGCACATCGGCCGACATGCTGGTGACGCCCGGCACCCGGAAGTCGAAAGGTGGAATCGGATATCCAAGTTGCTCGGCCCAGGGGAGCAGGAAACCGCCCAGGCAGGCATCGACGTGGAAACCCAGGTCGCGGTCGAGGGCAATAGCGCCGAGTTCTTCGATCGGATCAATGATGCCGTGCGGATAATTTGGCGCAGAGCCGACCATCAGGATGGTGTTGGGACTGATGGCGGTTTGGACTGCGCTCACATCGACCCGCAGATCGTCGCTCAATCGGACGAGCACCGGATCGACTCCGAAATAGTGCCCGGCCTTGAGGAAAGCGGCATGGGCCGTGACCGGGAGCACCATCTCGGGGCGCTTGATCTCGGGGTGAAGGTCCCGGGCCCGGTCGCGGTAGGTCTTGACCGCCATGAGGATGCTTTCCGACCCACCGGAGGTCATGGTGCCGACCGCGTTGTCGTCACCATGGAGCATGGTGGCCGTCATGCGCACTACCTCCGCCTCGAAGCGGCGCAAACTGGGGAAGGCGATCGGGTTGAGGGCGTTTTCGGAGAAGAAGGTTCCGTGAGCTTCTTTCAGGAAGGCGGAGTGTTCGTCGCCTGCGTGATAGACGAGGCTCCAGGTCTGGCCCGAGCGCCAGTCGGCGTCGCCGGTCCGCAAGTCCCGCATGTGTCCGAGGATTTGCTCGGGGCTCAAGCCTTGTTCTGGGATCCGCGGTTCGTTGATTGCACCCATGTGGCAACTCCTCGTTCCGGTGGCGACTGTAGTAGGCGAGGCGTCATGGTGCCGGGCTGGGATGATTGCAGGGATGGCCTCTCCGATCGGCCCTTGGACGGCCGATCCACTACCTGTGCTCTTTCCCGGCCCGGAAGGATCCTGGGACGATTTTGCCGTCCTGGCCCCATCTGTGATCAAGACGGAATCCGGTTTCGAGATGTTCTATACGGACCCGCGATACGGCCATGATTGGTCGGGTGGTTTCTCAGGACGGGATCTCCTGGACCAAGTACGACGATCCCGTGTCCACCGATGCCCGTTTCGCTCGGTCGGACCCAATCCTGCGTCCGGGCGACCCTCGGGAAGGAAACGTGTGGGACCAGCGCAATGTGATGCAGCCGCGGGTGGTCCTCACCGAAGACGGGTATGTGATGTTGTACACCACAGCAAACACGGTCACCGATCCCGTGCTGATCAGCCAGAAGTACGGGCTGGCCGTCTCCGCCGACGGCCTGGAATGGCGCCGATCGTTCGGCGAGGTAATAAGACCGGGCACCATCGACACCGCGGCTTTCTGGTTCGCGGGCCTTCTCCATGCCGAAGACACCTATTTTCTCTTTGTTGAGGCAGCGCGAGGCCAAGAGACCGAGGTCTACCTGGCCACTCACCAGGGCCGGCTGGCAGCCGACGGCTAATCCTTAACAACCTGGAAACAACCTTGTCCGGGTCGTGACATTTCAGCGACAGCTCGTACGCTTGTGTCGATGGAAGCAACGCCCGTTCAAACGCCCCGCTGGAGGGCAGCCCTCGCCGGAGGAGTGGCGGCCCTTTTCGCGCTCGGCGTCTCCGAGTTGCTGGCCGGATTGATAGCTACCGTTCCGTCGTTGATCGTCTCAATCGGTACGGGAGTCATCGATCTAGCGCCTCCCGCCGTGAAGGACTTCGCAATCGAGACCTTCGGTACCAATGACAAGCCCGCTTTGATCATCGGCATCGTGGTCCTCTCGATTGTCTTCGGCGGGTTGCTGGGCCTGGGCGGTATCCGCTCTCGGTTGGTCCCTTCGATTGGATTCCTGGCCTTCGGCGCGCTGGGAGCGTTTGCCGCAGGCGGGGACCCGCAGGCCAACGTTGGCGCGTCGATACTGGTTGCGGCCGTCGCGGCCGGCGCCGGATTGGCTGCATTCTTCTTCATGCTTGGCCGCGCAGGCACCGGTGAAGGCGAAGCAGCTGAGCCCGATGTAACCCGTCGGGCGTTCCTGCGGGGCGTTGGAGCTTTCACTCTGGTGGCAGGCGTAGCGGCGGTGGCCGGCCGGCTTCTGGTCGAACGGGTGCGGATGGTGACGAATCGGGCCGACGTTGTGCTGCCGAGCGCTGAGGCCCCCCTCCCGGCTCCGGCCCCCGGCTCCTCCCTGAATGTGGCCGGAGTTTCTCCGATCGTGACTCCGAATGATTCGTTCTACAAGATCGACACGGCACTATCGGTGCCGCGAGTTGATCTCGATTCCTGGTCCATGAAGATCACCGGCATGGTCGGTCGACCCTATGAGCTGACCTACGCCGATCTCCTGGATCTCCCGATGGTTGAGCGATACGTCACCCTGTCGTGCGTTTCCAACCAGGTGGGCGGCGGCCTGGTCGGAAACGCGAAATGGCTGGGTGTCCCACTTTCAGACATTCTCGATCGAGCTGAGGTTCAACCGGGCGCAGACCAGATTGTCGGCCGATCTGTTGACGGCTTCACCGTTGGATTCCCAACCGAGGTGGCCGGGGATGGGCGCGAGGCACTGGTGGCGGTCGGGATGAACGGTGAACCGCTCCCTCTTGATCACGGGTTCCCGGCCCGACTGGTGGTTGCAGGCCTGTACGGGTATGTGTCGGCTACCAAATGGCTCGCCGAGATCGAGCTGACCACCTGGGATGCCTTCGACGCGTACTGGATTCCGAAGGGCTGGGCCAAAAAAGGACCCATCAAGACCCAATCGCGGATCGACACGCCCCGACCCAACGCCCGCGTCGCCGCAGAAAGCCGCCACATCGCCGGCGTGGCCTGGGCGCCTGGGCGAGGGATCAGCCGGGTTGAAGTCCAGGTTGACGACACCGGGTGGCAGGAAGCCGGACTTTCGGAGCCGCTCAGTAACGACAGCTGGCGTCAGTGGTCGATCGGCTGGGACGCCCAACCCGGCACCCACCGCTTGCAGGTCCGGGCCACGGACGGTAACGGTGACACCCAGACCAGCGAGCAGCGGGCACCCCGTCCCGACGGTGCCACCAGCTATCACACCATCTCGGTGGTCGTCGAATAGGTTTCTGTTTCTGTTTCTTGTTTTCCGAAAACCCTCAGTCCTCCCTTTGCTCGGACAGCCCCCTGTCTCCGCTTGGGGAGCACCTATGAGGAGACGGGCGAGAGGATTGACGACCTGACGTGCCAGACTTCTGGCTATGCACGAAACCGCCGAGGATCTCAAGAACCTGCAGCTCTTGCTCAACCGCTCCTACGAACAGGCGGGCCCGCACCTCCGCGAGGTGGTGACTTCCGATCGGCGGGTGAGTGCCTCCCGGCTGATTGATCTCATGGCCGGCGTACAAGTGCTGACACTGGCAACCGTAACGGCCGACGGGCGTCCACTGACCGGGGCGGTCGACGGCTTGTTCTATCGGGCCCGATTCTGGTTTGGCTCTTCACCCGATTCCGTCCGGATGCATCATCTGAAGGTCCGTCCCTTCGTGAGCGCTACGCACACCCGGGGCGAGAGCCTGGCAATCACCGTCCACGGTCGAGCCTCGATTCTGGATCTGGAAGATCCGGTTCACGCCGGGTTTCGGTCTTTCTGTATCGAAACGTACGGCAAGGATTGGGACCAGTGGGGAGCACCTGCCGTGTACGCCCGGATCGAGCCGGTCAAGTTCTTTGCGGCCAGCTTTGAGGCGCTCTGAGGTCTTGCGGGCTTCCGCCTTCCTCTGCCGATCGAATCAACCAATTGGTCCACCGGCCTATCATCCGCCCCGATGTCGAAAGCGCCTATGCCTGACTACAAACAAGGTATCAAGAAAGACGTTTCGGAGATCAAATTCCTGATCCACGATCTTCGCGTTGAACGCTTCATCGATGAGGTCATCCATTTCCATGTTGCGCTCGACACGGATCTTCAGCTCCACGGGATCGTAGATCCGCTGCTCATCACAGGAGATGACCTCCGCAAGCTCCGCACGCGAGCGGTCAGTCTGCGGCTGGCATTCGAGAGCTACAGCGCGGCCGTGCAGAGTTTCGCTCCGCCCGAGACGGTATTGGCCAAAGCAAATGAATACGTCCGATCGATCCACGACCTGTGCGAGTTGATCCTGCACCCCATGTGGAGTCATATTGATTCAGCGCTGGCGCTGCTGCCCGATGGGAGCCGTTCCGTGCGATCCCGATCGCATTACCGCAACGTGGTTCGGTGGCTCTGCGGCGTCTACTACCGCATCGAACATTTCTGGGCTGAACAGCGAAACGAAGAGATCTATGAGGTGTTTGACCTTGGCGCCGACCTCGAAGACTACGTCCGCAACGTCGTGCACGGATGGGTGACCGAACAGAGCTCTGCTCGGGTTGAGCTCCAACTCGGGAGGCTTGATCCAGCCGTGCTGGGTGGAAACCGGCATCGATTCCGTCGTATGTATTTCAACCTGATCATGAACGCAGTCGACGCGATGGGTGGCAAGAAGGTGGGCGTACTGCACATCGAGGACGTACTCGATGACGGTCACGTCAGCCTGTCCGTTCGCGACGAAGGCTCCGGCATGTCCCCCGAGCGAGTACAGCAACTCCTGACCGTTAGACCGACCCTTGACGGGGAGCTTCACTCGCTCGGATTTGTCTTCGTACGTCAGACGGTCGATGAATTCAAAGGTTCCCTTACGATCGACAGCCAATTGGGGGTAGGGACCACCACCACCGTGCGAGTTCCGGTCCTGGTTGGCATCAAACCGCCGCCGCGCAGGCGCTCGCTTTGCGAGGACTACAACCTGCCGAGGCCGGAAGACACGATCGATAGCCAGACCGCCGAAGCGATTCGACCGGGTCCGGTGAGCAGTGAGAACGGTGCAAGCTGCGGTCAGGTCATCTATTCGGACTACAGGCAATCACAGTCCGAGTTCCCGGGTTGCCTCTTTGCCATCGCCGTCGCCGAGGACGACAGACTCGAGATGTTCACCCACAAACCCTATGAGCGATTGTGGAACATGGGGCATGAGGACCTTTCTCCCATGTTCTTCGAGGCAACCATCCGGGGCCGGCTCGAGGAGAACGAAGATCGCAATCTGAGCCTGATTCTCAAGGCTCCGCAGAACATGCGCGAGTATTGGGACTTCAAGGAAACGCCTGATGACCTGCGCACCACGGATGCGTACGCGCGGATGGTGCACGATGAGTTCATCCGTATTGCCAGGCGTCTCATCGCCACCGGAATGCCAGAAACCGTCAACGTCGAAGTGGCCGCCTGGTCGAAGTTCTTTCCGGAGACTCCGGAGCCGGAGCTTTTCCCGGTGGCAACGCTGGCCGGCATGCCCCTCAGCACAGAGAAGTGAAGTACCAGAGCCGACACCTACGAACGGCTGCCTTGGTGGAACCGGACCCCCTCCCCGCCTTCGGCGGACCTCCCCCCAGCTCGGCTCCGGCCGCGCCTGCGCCTTAGGGGGGAGGAGGCTGGCTCAGTGCCTCATCTGGTCCGGGTCGATGGCGAAAAGGTTGTCTTTGCCTGCGGTGATGGGTCCCAGCAGGGCCGTGCCCAGCGGCAGCAGCTGCTCGGCATAGAACCGGGCGGTAGCGATCTTGGCCTCCAGGAACTCCTTGTCGGCGTTGCCTTCTTCAAGGAGGCGGGATGCTGTCAGAGCCGACTTGGCGAGGAAGTAGCCACCTGCCACGGTGCCGAGCATGTTCAGGTACGGTGTGGCGCCTGCCGCCGCCTGGTTCGGATCCTGCATGCCGTTCATAGCCAACCAGCCGGTCGCCTGTTCGAGGGCGGTGACCCCGTCGGCGAGCAGCGTCCGCATCGAGCTGAAGCGCTCGCCTGCCTTGGCCAGATCGGCGTCGATGGCTTTCATATTGGCGATGAAGCCCATGATGGCGGCGCCCCCGCCTGCGGGCAGTTTACGACCAATCAGGTCAAGCGCCTGGATCCCGTTCGTGCCCTCGTAAATCGAAAGGATGCGAGAGTCGCGGTAGAACTGAGGCATGCCGCTCTCTTCGATGTACCCCATCCCACCGTAGACCTGGATAGCCATCGAGGCGACCTCGCTCCCCAGATCGGTTGCCCATGCCTTCGAAACAGGCGTAAGCAAGTCCGCATAGAGGCTGTATTGCCTGCGGGTTTCCTCGTCGGGGTGCGATCTCGCCATGTCCATCGCGTAGGCGTTTTCGAGCAGGAGAGCCCGCATGGCCTCCACCTGCGCTCTCATCGTCATCAACATCCGGCGGACGTTGGCGTGGCCGATGATCGGAGTGACCTCATCGGGCGAAGCACCGATCGGACGGCCCTGGATCCTCTCCTGTGCGTAGGCAAGAGCGTTCTGGTATGCCATCTCTCCAATGGAAACACCTGCGAGCCCCACCGCCACCCGGGCATTGTTCATCATCGTGAACATGTACCGCATGCCTTGGCGTTCCTCGCCGATCAGGTAGCCAATCGAACCGTCTCCCTGATCGCCGAAGGACAGAACCGCAGTTGGGCTGGCTTTGATACCCATCTTGTGCTCGAGGGAGACGGTCTGGATGTCATTGAGTGCGCCGAGCGAACCATCCTCGTTGACCAGGTACTTGGGGACAACGAACATGCTGATGCCTTTGGTGCCCGGCGGGGAGTCGGGCGTGCGGGCCAGGACCAGGTGGATGATGTTATCGGTGAGGTCGTGGTCTCCCCAGCTGATGAAGATCTTGGTTCCCTTGACTCTCCAGGTGCCGTCATCGGCCGGGGTTGCCTTGGTGGTGAGGGCGCCGACGTCTGAACCGGCCTGTGGTTCCGTCAGGCACATCGTGCCCGTCCACTCACCGGCGATCAGCCGTCGGACGTAGGTCTCTTTCATCTCCTCGGACCCGTGCTCCAACAGCGCGTCGACGGCTCCCTGGGTGAGGCCGGGCGCCATGGCCAAACTGGTGTTGGTGGCGTTGATCATCTCGCCGATCGCAGTCACGATTGTGGCGGGCATGTTTCCGCCGCCGTATTGCTCCGGGAAAGGTATCCCCAGCCAGCCTCCCTGAACCATGCGATGGTACGCGTCCTTGAATCCCTCCGGCGTCACCACCACTCCATCGCGAAGATGGGATCCTTCTATATCACCGCTCCGGTTGAGCGGGAACCACACGTCGGTCAGGAACTTGCCTGCCTCATCGAGAATGGCGTCGACGAAGTCTGCTTCAACATGCTCGTAGCCGGATAGAGCGGCCAGGCCGTCGAGTCCGATCATGTGCTGCAGCACGAAGCGCAGATCTTTGAGCGGGGGGGCGTAGACAGTCATTGGTCTCTTCCTTTGCTCACGTTGTCAATGTTTTCGGGGTGGATCCACTTGGTCCTCGAGAACCTCCCGGTCCGGCGGAGGATGCGGCTGCGGGAGCGCCCCGCACGACTCGTCGACGGCAGCGAACCGGTGTGTGTAGCTTGCCACAGTTTGCATTTTCCGTCATTTTGCTTGCAATTGCAAACCCCCAGTTGAGTTAGATCTTCCCCGGAAGCCGATCTCGGCTAATTCGTCTTTGTCGTGCGCCGTCTGGCGCTAGCTTCCCGGAGGAGCCTGTTGAGCATTACCCGGGGCGTCGACGCCCGTGATGGGGCGTGGTCAATGGCCTCCGAAGCTTTGTTCTGAAGGACGACCGATGATCCCTGTTCGACAGTACTGGAATCTCCTGGTGGACTACCTGCGGCCTCATAAGCTGCGGGTGGTCTTGCTGGCCGTGCTCCTCTTCACGGGCATCGCCTTCCAGTTGATCAACCCCCAGATCGTCAGGAGCTTCATCGACAAAGCGATCGCCGGGGCCGACCAGACGGCTCTGGTCCGACTGGCGCTCACCTTTGCAGCATTGGCAGTAGCCCATCAGGCGTTGTCCGTGCTCGCCACCTACTTGGCCGAGAACATCGGATGGGCTGCCACAAACGAGTTGCGCGGCGACCTTGCCGAGCACTGCCTGCGACTCGATATGGGCTTTCACAAGACCCGCACGCCGGGTGAAATGATCGAGCGCATCGACGGCGACGTGACTTCCTTGTCGAACTTCTTTGGGCAATTCGTCATCCACGTGGTTGGCAATCTGGTGCTGCTGGTCGGGATCCTCGTGCTGCTCTTCCGCGAGAACCTGCTGGTCGGGTTGGGCATCAGTGTCTTCGCCGGAGTCGCCTTGTTGGGGATGGTTGGCATTCAGAACGTGGCGTTGCCATGGTGGAAGCGGGTGCGGCAGCGGAGCGCCGAGTTCTACGGCTTCCTGGGCGAGCAGTTGGGAGGGACCGAGGACATTCGATCAAACGGTGCCACCGATTTCTTCCTGCGCCGGTTCACCGAGCACTTGCGGGCCTGGTTGCCCGATGCTGTGCGCGGCTTCATGGGCTGGGCGGTGTTGTGGTCGACCAACATCGTCGTTTTCGCGGTCGGGACGGCACTGGTGTTCTGGCTTGGCTCTCGATTGTTTGGTGACGGGTCGTTGACGATCGGATCGGTCTATCTCGTCTTCACCTATACCGAGCTCCTGCGGCAGCCACTCGATCGGATCCGGCACCAAATGGAGGATCTTCAAAAGGCAGGAGCCGGCATGTCAAGAGTCGAGGACCTGCTCGCTCTTACTTCGCGAATCGAGTCGGTTGGCGCTGCCCAACTGCAACCTGGTCCGTTCTCGGTTGAGTTCGATGCAGTGACCTTCGCCTATCAGGACGGGGACGAGGAGATGGGCGACGTTGTGCTCGACGGTGTTTCGTTCCGGGTCGCCTCGGGCCGGGTGGTCGGTGTCCTGGGCCGGACCGGGAGCGGCAAAACGACGCTTGCTCGTCTGCTGACCCGGCTCTACGACCCCATCGAGGGCCGGGTTCTGCTTGGCGGTGTCGCTGCCCGGGAAACCAAGCCAGATGAGCTGCGGAGGCGAGTGGGGATGGTCACCCAGGACGTCCAACTGTTTCGGGCCAGCGTCCGCGACAACCTGACCTTCTTCGATTCCGATGCCTCCGATGAAGCGATCATGGAGGTTCTCCTCGATCTCGGTTTGACCGATTGGGTGCGCTCGCTACCCGAAGGTCTTGACACCCTCCTGGAATCCGGCAGTGGCGGCCTTTCAGCAGGCGAAGCTCAGCTGCTGGCATTTACCCGGATTTTCCTCAAGGACCCCGGCCTGGTGATCCTCGATGAAGCATCGTCGCGCCTGGATCCGGCCACGGAACAGCTGATCGAGCGGGCGGTTGACAAGTTGCTTGCCAATCGGACGGGCATCATCATTGCTCATCGTCTGGCGACCGTGACCCGGGCAGACGATGTTCTGATCATGGACGAGGGCCGGGTGGTCGAGTTCGGCGAACGGCTGGCTCTGGCTGCGGATCCCGAGTCTCGTTTCGCGAGGTTCCTGCGGGTGGGGCTCGAGGAGGTTCTGGCATGACATCCTCAACGCGCGCCTCAGTACCGACCTTCAAGCTAATGCTGGGAATGCTGCGCTTTGCTCCTTGGCGATATGCAGGCAATGCGATTCTGTGGACTCTTGTCTGGGTGATGCCGGTCATCCCCGGGCTGATCAGCAAGGAGTTCTTCGACGGCTTGACCGGAGAGGCTTCTGTCTCGTTCGATGTCAATACGCTGATTGCCTTCATGGGCGCCTACGGACTGGCCCGGGTAGCCCTGGTGGCCGTGGCGATGCTGAGCGATGTGAACTTCCGATTCCGCATCGGTTCCTTGCTCCGGCGCAATATGATCGGGCGGATTCTCTCCCTTCCCGGCGCCCGCGCCGTGCCTCACTCGCCCGGGGAGGCTATCAGCCGGTTCCGTGATGATGTCGAACACGTTGAAGAGGCGATCGACCTCACCGTCGACATGATGGGGACGGTGGCGTTCTCCACGGTGGCCGTGATCGTGCTTGCCTCGATCAACGCCCAGATCACCTTGTTCGTGTTCGCCCCTCTGGTCCTGGTCATTCTCGTTGCCGAGCGCGCCGGCACCCGGGTCCGCCTCTACCGCCAGGCGGCCCGGGAGGCAACCGGAGTGGTGACGGGTGCGATCGGCGAGATGTTCGGATCTGTGCAGTCAATCAAGGTGGCCGGAGCCGAACATCACATGATCGGCAACTTCCGGGTTTTGAACGAAGCTCGCCGCAAGGTGATGGTGCGCGACCGGGTGCTCAACTCGATTCTCGAATCAGTGTTCTGGAACACCGTGAACATCGGGACGGCCATCATCCTGGTGCTGGCTGCCGGTGCCATGCGATCGACAGGTTCGGGCGCCGAGTTCACGGTTGGCGATTTCGCCCTCTTTGTCTACTTCCTAACGTTCGCCACCGACGCCGTCCATTTTGTCGGCGTCTTCATTGCTCGTTTCCGGCAGGCGGGGGTTGCCTTCGAGCGGATGGCCGAATTGCTGCAGGGCGCCCCGCCTGAGACTCTGGTCGTGCCCCGTGACCTCGAACTGCGCGGTGCATTGTCGGCGGTCGCGCCGCCACCTGAGCGCGAAGCTCTCGAATCACTCGAAATCAAGGGTCTTTCCTATCAATACCCGGGCTCGGAAGCGGGGATCGAGAATGTGCACCTGCGCGTGCCCCGGGGAAGCTTCACCGTCGTGACCGGCCGGATCGGATCCGGGAAGACAACCCTGCTGCGAGCTTTGCTCGGGCTCCTCGACCCCAACGAAGGAGAGGTGCACTGGAACGGTCGGATCGTCACAGACGCCGCTTCCTTCTTTGTTCCCCCCCGGACGGCCTACACACCGCAGATACCCCGCTTGTTCTCCATGTCACTGAGAGACAACCTCCTGATGGGTCTGGAACGAAGCGACGATGATCTGGCGGTTGCCATCGCCTCCGCGGTGATGGAACCAGATCTGGCCGCGATGTCTGAGGGCCTGGACACCAAGGTCGGTCCGCTCGGGGTCCGCCTGTCCGGCGGTCAGGTGCAGCGCACGGCCGCCGCTCG
>JAHEDM010000110.1 GCA_024641205.1 Actinomycetes bacterium | reverse complement strand
ATCGGTGTCGCTTCTTCAATGTCGCGGATCGTCTTCATCTTGCGGCAGGGTCTTCGCCGGTATTGAGTCTGCGGCCGCCGGCACCCGGCCCACAGACCGAACGAACCTGCACTTCCGGTTCACCTAGGTTCCGGGAATGGTTCAGTGACCGAGGAGAACGTTCTTCACAAGGGCAATAGCGGTTGCGCTCAACAGGACGGACCCGGCGAATATGACCGACTTGGCCCTACCGGCCCCATAGCTTCATCCGGTGGCAAAGGCCGCCAGACCTATGAATCCCGATAGGACGAGTCGCGTCGCGTCCGCGTCGGTTGGCGCCGGGAAGATGAGCACTGGGATGGTCGCGATGACCGCAACCACGACCGCTCCGGTCAGTTGGGCGATGACAAGCGATGCCTCGTGGGTATCGATGCGGCCGCCGCCGACGAGCCGGGCCGCCAGACGAAAAGCAAACAAGTGAGCCAAAGCGAGGCCGATCGTCGTTCCCCAGACAACCCCAACCGTCGCCAATCTCTTGTCATCGTCCAAGGCCACCAGAGCAGCAATCAGACACACAGCGACATAGAAGGCCATCGTCGAGGCCTCTCTACGCCATTCGAGTCCGAGGGTGCTCGTATCGTCTTCTTCATCCACCATGTGTCGTTTCTTTTCCCCGAACCAGCTACAAGCGAACCGCAGCCGTCAACGATAGGTTCGACCCTAATGGTCGTTGGCCGGCACGGTCAGACTCAAAACGAGACTTCTGTGGGCGCTCCTGTTCGATATCACCAACTTCGATAGAGCCGCCCCGGAATTCTGGGAATGGCCCTTTCAGCGGTTTCCCGCCCTTTTCATGATCGCCGGGCAGGAGGTCCACCTGCAGGATTCGGAGATTCGCAAGCCGGCTGTGAAGGGGAGCAGGTCGACGGGAACGCGCAGGTGGCGAACGGTTCTGGCGTCTACGCTCCCCGCCTCGACGATCCCGACGGCCAGCCCGGGAATCTGCAGCACAGTTCGGAGGGTTTCGAGCTCGGCTTCAAAATCGGCCAGGCGTTCAGAGGTGACGGCCGAACCCTGCTGCGAGGCCGCTCCGACAGGAGGAGTGCCGAGCAGAAAGACCAGGGTGAGGACTCCGGCAAATCTCAGGCAAGCTGATTTCATCGCCGGCTCCTCTCAACTCTCGATGAGCCGGGAGCGTCGGAATCGGCGCATAGCCAGGAAGGCCAGCAGTCCGTCGATGATCACCAGCGCCGTGAGTGCTGAGGCCAGAAGGAGCTCACCGTCGACCCGGGTTATCCGGTCGATGAGATCCAGGTCTGTCGTTTGAGAAACTATCAGCACCACCGGGCCGAGCAGAGTGATGGGCCCGAGCACGAACGCGGCCAGAAGTTGCTGAGCCTCCTGCACGGTCGACGCGCGGAGCGAGATGAACACACCGATGCCCGAGGTCATGGCCGCCGTCAGGAAGCTCAGCGACACACCGGCGACCAGGACCGTTGGAGCGTACACGAGTACCTTGCCACTCCAATGGGTGAGGTTGACGGTCACGAGAGCCAACAGCAGTGTCAGGAGGGTCACTCCCCAGGCAATCAGTAACGAGAACACCGCCTTCCCGAACAGGATCGCCCGGTCGGGAAGCCGACTGGCCAAGAGGGTTGGCAGAGTGTGCCGCTCGCGTTCGCCTGCGATCGAGTCCGGGATGATCAACGTGACGATGAGCATGGGAGTGATGACCGCAGCGATGATCGAAAGGGGATCCGTCGCCCAATCGGGACCCGCAGACCACGGGCTGTAGACCGCGAAGAACGCCACCGGCGTCAAGAGGGTCAGCAGGGCCCGGATCCGGCTGCCCCGCTGGCGAAACAGGCTCCTGGCTTCCTTCCACATCACGGTTCGAATGTCGGAGTTCATATTTCCTCTTTCATCAGCGTAAAGAAGACGTCTTCGAGACTGGCGGCACCGCGGTGAACCTCCTCCACCTGGGCACCGGAGCCCACGATTGCTCCCACCAAGGCGGCTACGTCGGCATCACCATTCACATCGATGCGCAAACTTCCGTTGTTGGCCACCAAGCCCTCGACATCCGGTCGAGCCCGCAAAACGGAGAGAAGGTGTTCGCCGAAACCGCGGCCGGCGATCTCCACCTGCCTGCTGCCGCGGGCCCGCAGGTCGGAGGGTTCCCCGACCGCGATCAGCGATCCTGCACGAATTACCGCCACCCGGTCGCAGAGCCGTTCGGCCTCAGCCATGTTGTGCGTGGTGAGGAACACGGTGGCTCCTTCCCACTCGGAAAGCGAAGCCAGATCCTCCCGGACCTCCTTGGCGGCCACGACATCGAGCCCGGCGGTGGGTTCATCGAGAAACACGAGCGACGGACTGTGGAGCAGAGCGCGGGCCAAGGCGAGGCGTTGTTTCATACCGCGGCTCCACGTGCCGACCCGGTCGGCACGTCGCTCCCACAGACCGATGTGGGTGAGCAGCTCTTCGATACGATCCCTTCGTGCCGATACCGGCATTCGATAGGCCCGGCCGTAGAACTCGAGGTTCTCCTCGGCGGTGAGTTGCTCGTAGAGCCCGGTGTGCTCCAGTAACGCCCCTGTGGCGGCGCGAATCTCGTCGCCACTGACACGGGTATCGCAACCCAGCACCTCGGCCCGGCCGGCAGATGGCTCCAGGAGCCCGAGCAGTAGATTGATGGTTGTGGTCTTCCCTGCACCATTGGGACCGAGGAATCCGAAGATAGTCCCTGCCGGTATGTCCAGGGAAAGGCCGTTCACGGCACTCCGAGCGCCGAAGCGTTTGGTGAGCTTATCGATCCTGATGACCGGGTCCGTCATGGTCGGCGCCGGGGTGGGGGTCTCTGCCAGCATGGAGGTCCTTCCTTATTTTCCCGAGAGTGCTCCGCCTCGCTGAAGAGACACTGACCCAACGCTGAACAACCACTCCCTAGAGTTGGCGTGTGGAGATCCGCATCCTTGGACCGCTCGAAGCCGAAAGCGAAGGCCGAGCCGTTCCCCTCGGAGGGCCCGGGGAACGCAAAGTGCTTGCGCTCCTAGCCCTGTACGCCAATCGGGTCGTCTCCACTGATCGGCTGATCGATGAGTTGTGGGGAGACGAACCTCCCCAGACCGCCCGCAACATTGTGCAGCGGTACGTGTCGAACCTGCGGCGAAGTCTCGGACTCATGGGTGAACGTATCGAGACCAGACCGCCGGGATATCTGCTGCAGGTGGACGAAGACGAACTCGATGCGACCCGTTTCGAGCGCCATCTCTCTGCGGCACGCCGGGCCGATGACCCTCACCAAGCCGTCGCCGGACTCGGTGCGGCACTGGCTCTCTGGCGGGGGCGCACTCTCGATGATATCGAGCCGAGTCCCTCCATCGAGACAGAGACGGCCCGACTTGAAGAGCTCCACCTCAACGCGGTTGAAGCCAGGATCGATGCCGATCTGGCCCTGGGGGAAGACGCCGTCCTGGTCGGCGAGTTGGAGGGTCTCGTTCACCTCCACCCGCTGCGGGAGCGCTTCCGTGCCCAACTCATGCTTGCCCTATATCGGGCCGGTCGCCAGTCGGACGCGTTGCGCGTGTACCAGGATGCCCGCCGCCTCCTCGGTGAACAGCTGGGGATAGAGCCAAGCGCCGAGCTGCAGGATCTCGAAGATCGGATGCTCCGCCAGGAACGTGACCTGCTGCTCCCCTCCCCGATCCGCACTCCCGTCCCCGCCTCTCTGCCGGCCGGGGCAGTCACCTTCCTCTTCACCGATATCGAAGGGTCGACCGCTCGCTGGGAAGAGGACCCACGGGCGATGGAGGAAGCCCAGACCACGACCCGAAGACTGATCAGCGCGGCCATCGACCTGCACCATGGTGCGGTGTTCAAGCTTGTCGGAGACGGCCTGTACGCCGCCTTCGAGTCGGCCCCCAACGCGCTGGCCGCCGCTCTGGCAGCTCAGCTTGCCCTGCACGAGGAGGATTGGGGGACGGCCGAGACCCTGCGAGTCCGCATGGCCATCCATACCGGAACGGCCTTTCCCGCCGAAGGCGACTACCTGGGACCACCGCTCAATCGCTGCGGCCGGCTTCTGGGGGCCGGACACGGCGGTCAGATCCTGGTTTCAGCGACGACTGCCGGGCTCACCACCGGCAGCCTGCCTCCCCATACGGAGCTGCTCGGGCTGGGGAGCTTCCAGTTCGCCGGCCTGTCGACGCCTGATGAGATCTACCAACTTACCAATTCCGATCTCCTCAGTGAATTCCCGGCCTTGCGTGCCGCTACCGCAACCCGCACCAACCTCCCCATTCGAAGCTCGAGCTTCGTAGGTCGCACTGCCGCCCTGGTCCAACTGCAATCGATGTTGCAGGAAACTCGTCTGATCACCCTGATTGGCGCCGGCGGCGCAGGCAAGACACGCCTGGCCCTCGAGGTAGGCAACCACGTGGTGGACCGGTACCCCGACGGTGTCTGGTTGGTGGAGTTCGCCCCGGTGGTCGATCCCGAGCTGGCAGTAGCAGCGGTCGCACAGAGTCTGGGAGTGACCCGCAGGCCCACCGAGCCTCTGACCGAATCGGTCCTCGATCACCTTCGATCCCGATCGCTTCTGATGATCCTCGACAACTGCGAACACGTCATCGATGCAGCCGCCAGGCTTGCCGATGCTGCGCTGCGCGACGCGCCCGGCCTGACGCTGCTCGCAACCAGCCGCGAAGGGCTAGGAGTCGACGGCGAGCAGCGGTGGCCGGTACCGCCCCTGGAGCTTCCGTTAGAGAACGCGCCTATCGAACAACTCCTCGACAGCGAGGCAGTTCGGCTGTTCGCGGACCGTGCCACGCACGCTCGACCCGGCTTTTCCATTGGCGCCTCCAGCGTGCCGGTCGTGGCGAAGATCTGCCGCGAACTGGACGGAATGCCTCTGGCCATCGAACTTGCAGCCGCTCGGCTCAAGACCCTTTCCCTGACCGACCTAGCGAATCGCCTCGAAGACCGATTCTCCCTGCTCACCGGCGGAGTTCGTACCGCCCTCCCCCGGCATCAGACCCTGCGGGCTGTGGTTGACTGGAGCTTCGACCTGCTCGACGACGACGAACGTTCGCTGTTCAGCACCCTGTCGGTTTTTGCAGGCGGATTCACGCTCGAGGGTGCCGAAGCAGTAGCCGTACCAGGTCTCGATGTCGTGGATCTCTTGGGCCGCTTGCTGGACAAGTCGCTGGTGATCGCCGAGATAGATGGCGACGGCGAAGGCCGCTACCGCATGCTGGAGACGTTGCGGCGCTATGGCGAAGGAGTCCTGGTCGACCGCAGCGAAGCCGAGAAAGTGGCGTCCCGCCATATGTCCTATTTTCTGCAACTGGGGGAAGAAGCTCGGCGGAAACTGCGCGGCCCGGATCCTGGCTGGTACCGCCGCCTCGATCGCGAGCTCGACAACCTCCGCAAGGCCATGGGGTGGGCCCTTGGATCCGGCGACCAGCAGAGCGTCGCCGCCCGGCTGGCCATCGCTCTACGCGAGTTCTGGCAGGTGCGAGGCCATTGGCGGGAGGCCCAACGGTGGCTGGACCTCTGTCTGGAGGAGGCCGACCACCTTCCTTTGATCCAGCGGGCCAAGCTCAACCATGCCGCCGGGGTGATCTCGGCCATGCGCCGTGACTACGGCCGGGCCTTTCCGCATCTCGAGGCGGCCCTCCAGGCGTTTCGTGGGTCGGAAGATCCAGGTGGCACGGCCGATGCTCTATTCGATCTTGCCCAGGCAGTAGCCCGCCACGGCGACTATCTGAGGGCGGAGGCACTGCTCACGGAATGCCGTCCTCTGTACGAAGCGAGTGACAACCAGACCGGGGTGGCTGAGGCGAGCTGCGTGCTTGCCCAGGTGGCCGTGTTTCGCGGCGACTACGAGACGGCAGGTAGTCACGGACGGGAGGCAAGGCACCGCTTCGAGCAGATCGGCGATCAATACGGCGAGGCCTGGGTACTGTCGGTGCTCGGCGAACGAGCCTACGCCCACGATGATCTCGAGGAAGCAGAGAAGTTGTTTCGGAGTGCAGCAACCCTCGCCGAAGAGATCGATGTTCCCCAATTTGTTGCCAACGGTCTCCAGGGTCTCGGCGAGGTAGAAGCCGCCCGCGCCGATTACCACAAGGCTGAACGGCTGCTCCTCGAGAGCCTGCGTATCAACCGGGAGATCGGCGACCCACTATTCGTCGCCGGGGTACTCGGCAGTCTTGCCGAGGTAGCTGCCCTCGGCGGCGATTGTGTCCGAGCCGCTCTGTTGTGGAGCCTCGATGGACGACTGCGGTCAGATCTCGGGTCGATGCCGCCTCGCCGCCGGGGAGGCCGCTACGACCGGAACACCGTGGAACTGCAGGAAGTCGCCCAGGAGGTCCTTGGCAAGGATCGCTTCGATCAGTTGATCGCGACAGGAGCGGCGGCGGGGATCGACGCCGTGCTGGGGACCACCACCTGAAACCGTTCTTGCGTGAAAAACCTGCGGTGAGCGCAACAAACTCACGCCAGAACGGGCTTCTAGCCCCCGGTGAGCTCGCTCAGTAGCTCCATAGCCCGGTTGATCTGTTGCCGGGCCTCGGAAACCTTCTGCTGATACAGGCCCAGATCACCACTTTGCAACGCAGCATCGGCGTCGGCGAAGGCCTGATCGGCTCGCTGCAACAGTTGTTCGATGTCGCCGCTGATGTCCACGTCGCCCGGTTCCGATGGGGCGACTTCCCCGCCGAACACTTCAGCCAGGGCCTGGGCGAGCGTCTCCCGCATCACGATCCGATCGTTGAAGACCACCACCACTCGCTTGAACTCGGGCAACGGGTCCTGGGAGCCCTGCAAATAGATCGGTTGGAAGTACACCACGGACTCGTCGATCGGCACCACCAAGAGGTTCCCCTGAATCACATTGGAGCCCTGCTGATTCCAGAGCGTGAATTGCTGGGAGATATCCGGGTTCTGGTTGATTCGGGCGCCCACCTGGGCAGGCCCGTCGACAAAAGCGGTCCGGGGGAGGCGGTAGTCGATGATCTCCCCGTAGTTCTCCGGTCCGCTCTTCGCCACCAAGAAGGAGGCCATGTTGGGCCTATCCACCGGGTTGAAAGGCTGGAGAATCAGATACGAGAGCTCTTCTTCCTCAGGGAGAGTCATCAGCAGGTAGTAGGGCGTGATGGGCTTGAATTCCGGTATGAAGGCTGTTCCCCGGAGGACCTCTTCCCGCTGAGCATTGGAAGGATCACGGGGAATCTCCCACGCATCCTCTTCCTGATAGAAGGTGGATGGATCGGTCATGTGGAACAGTTTGTACATGTCGCTCTGCACCCGGTACAAGTCTTCGGGGTAGCGCAGATGGTCGACCAACGGCGCAGGCATGGTGGAACCGTCCACGAACAGGTCGGGGAAGATCTGGCGATAGGCGGTGATCAGCGGGTCGGTCGGGTCAACAACGTAGAACGTCATCGTCCCGTCGTAGGCGTCCACCCTTGCCTTGACCGAGTTGCGAATGTAATTGAAGGAATTGGGAAGTGTCCCCAGACCGCTGCCCAACCTCGAGAAATCGGCAGGTTGTGCATACGGGTAGCGATCGGAGACGGTGTACATGTCGACGATCCATACCAACCGCCCGTCGATGATGGTCATGTAC
>JAHEDM010000109.1 GCA_024641205.1 Actinomycetes bacterium | reverse complement strand
TCATCTTCCTGGACTCATCACAGTTCGCGGACGGTGATGAAGCATTCAACGAGTTGATCGATCTCGAAGTCGAGTTAGGCAAGGATCTCAGCGGCATCGACGCAGGTGGTGGCATCACCGTGTCCCCCTTCAGCTTTGCCCTGCTCTTCGGCGGGGACACCGACTTCCTGGCAGAGGTCGGGCGGCTGTTCCTCTACGCCATCGTCATCATCGTGACGATCCTCGGTTTCGTCTACTTCCTCCGGCCCAAGGGCCGATTGACGCTGGTTCATGCGCTTCGGCGGAGTGGGGCAGACATCTTGTTGACCATGGGGGTCATCCTCATGGCAATCACCTGGGAACAGGGGATCGGCGTCCTGCTGGGGCCCGGCTACCTGGATTTCATAGGCCCATTCAATGAAATCGGTCAGATCATCCCCATCCTTCTGGTCGGATTGGGCGTCGACTATGCCATCCACCTCACTGCTCGTTATCGGGAGGAACTTGGAGAGGGTCGCGACGTGGCCGGGGCCACCGGCCGGGCCATTAGCACCGTTGGCGTAGCCCTCATTCTGGCCACGTTGACTACCGCGGTCGGCTTTCTGACCAACGTCTTCAACCCCGTACCTGCCCTGGCCGATTTTGGAATCCTGTCCGCCGTGGGAATCCTGTCCGCTTTCGTCCTGATGCTCACCTTCGTTCCGGCGGTCCGGCTACTGCTCGACCGTCGCGCTGAACGGGCAGGACGTCTTCCCAGTGAAGCGCTCGCCGCCGGAGCAACCGAGCGTGCTCTCCCCAGGTTGATGGCCCGCACAGCGGTGCTGGCCGAACATGCCCCGATCCCCACATTGCTCATGGCCCTCGTTTTGGGCGGCGTCGGGTACTTCGGGCTGACCCAGCTGAGCACAGAGTTCAGCTTCACGGACTTCCTCCCCGAAGACTCCCCTGCGGTAAGCACCTTCAATACGCTGTCTGATGAGTTCGGTGGGGGCTTCGGCGAGTCAACCGCGGTGCTCATCGAGGGCGGCGATGTTGCCACGCCCGAGGCTTACAACGCGATGCTTGAGGCATGGCAGAACCTGGCCGACACCGAGAATGTCAGCGCTTTCGGAGGGTTTGCGTCTGCGCAGTCTCCCGTTTCCGTCGTAGCAACTTTGCTTCAGCCGACGGAAGGGTCCGGGGGTCAACCCGCTTCGCCGGAGTTCGCACAATTGGCCTTTTCCAAGGGGCTCCTGGAGGATCTTTCGGTGACGGCGGACGCTGATGTGAACGCCATCTTTGCGGCGGCGCTGGATGCAGATCCCGACCAGATGGGCCAGGTGTTGTCGGGTTCGGCGGGGAACTTTGGCGCTGCGCAATTCAACATTCAAACCAGTGCCGGGGAAGCTGGAGCGGTTGCACTTCAGGCGGATCTTGTTGACGACTTTGCACCGGTTTCCGAGACCGGTCTGGACGTGATAGCAACCTCGCAGGAGATCATCTCGTCGGTCATCATCCAGAGCCTCTCCGACTCGCAGGTTCGGTCACTCTTCATCACTCTGGTCGCTGCGATGCTGCTGCTGGTCGTCAACTTCTGGTTCGAGTCACGCCGGCCACTCCTCGGCGTGATCACGATCTTGCCCGTCGCTCTGGTCGTGCTATGGACGTTCGGGATGATGGCCGCCACAGGCATCCCCTTCAACCCCGTTACTGCGACGCTTTCTGCATTAGCGATCGGCATCGGGGTTCCTTTCACCATCCATGTCACGCATCGCTTCCAGGAGGACAGAATTCGTTTCGACGACCCGGTGGAAGCGATGCGGTCCACGGCCCGCCATACGGGTGGAGCGTTGGCCGGATCGGCCTTCACCACCATGGCCGGGTTCGGGGTCCTCATGACCTCATCGCTGAAACCGTTCGCGCAGATGGGCCAGGTAACCGTATACGCCATAGGGTTCGCCCTTGTCGCTTCCGTCCTGGTCCTGCCATCGATGCTTGCGTTGTGGGACGGCTGGCACCGCAGGCGCGGTGATGACGTCCTCGACCGGGCCGCCTTGGAAGCTGTCGAACTGGTCCAGAAGTAAGTTCATGGACGGCATCGAGATCCCCCGGGAACTGGCAGACGCGGAAGGAGTTCCGGAGGATCTCGATTCCACTGTGGCCGGACCGTACGAGTTCCCGAGCCCGACCCGGCGGCGGACCTCCGGAATGTTCTTCGGGGCCGGAGCCGTTCTCGCTGCGCTCGGGGCAGCCCTCGGGTTGCCTGCCGGTCTGTACGTGCTGGCCGGCGTACTCGCCGTCATCGGGTTGTTCCACTTCTTGTCCGCCTGGGAGCTGAATACGACCGCCGAGGAGGCCCTGGCCTCTGCTGGTCGGGAAGTGTCTTTCCCGGTCGGCCACGCTTCGGCGGCGGTGACCTTCGAAGGGTGGAGATCCCGGCCCGTCTGGCACGTTTTGGTCTATGAGGCGGACGACCCGCCGGTCAGGCGCGGTCTGGTACGGGTTGACGCGGTCAGCGGAGCCGTGTTGGGTGAGCCGTTCGAGGAACCGGTACTGAGTACTGAGTACTGAGTACTACGCACTCCGGTCTTCCATCGCCACCCAGTCTCGCTTTGGTTCGCCTACGTAGATCTGGCGCGGGCGTCCAATTCTGGTGGTCGGGTCTTGTTGCATCTCGTGCCATTGCGCAATCCAGCCCGGTAACCGGCCGATGGCAAAGAGAACCGTGAAGAGCTCGGTTGGAAAACCCATAGCCCGGTAGATGATGCCTGAGTAGAAATCAACATTCGGGTAGAGCTTCTTCTCGATGAAATAGTCGTCCCCGAGTGCAACCTCTTCGAGTTGCATCGCCACCTCGAGGAGCGGATCGGCCGTGTCGAGTTTGGCGAGGACTTCCTGGGCGTAGCGTTTGATGATCTGGGCGCGAGGATCGAAGTTCTTGTAGACCCGGTGACCGAACCCCATCAGTCGGAATGGGTCGTCCTTGTCCTTGGCGCGCTGTACGAACGGCCCGATGCCACCCCCGGCACCGACGATGCTCTCCAGCATCTCGACGACACCCTGATTGGCTCCCCCATGGAGGGGACCCGAAAGAGCATGAACGCCCGCCGCAACAGAAGAAAACAGATTGGCGTGGCCAGACCCGACCACCCGCACGGTGGTTGCCGAGCAGTTCTGTTCGTGGTCGGCATGCAGAATGAACAACACATTCAACGCCTTGGAGACGGTTGGGTCGACCTCGTAGTTTTCGGTCGGGAAGGAGAACATCATGTTGAGGAAGTTGGCCACGTAGTCCAGGTCGTTGCGCGGATACACAAAAGGCTGGTTGCGACCGTATCTGAAGGACCAGGCAACCATCGTCGGCACCTTGGCCAAGAGGCGCTTCATACTGATGTCCTTTGCCCAGGGATCGCCGGGGTCCAGCGCGTCTGGGTAGTAGGTGGCCAGGGCCGAGATGGCCGACGCAAGGATGTGCATCGGGTGCGCTTCCTTCGGGAAGGCTTCGAACAGGTGCTTCATGTCCTCGCGCAGCATGGTGTGATGCGTGATCTCATCGGCGTAGTCGTCGAGCTGAGGCCGGGAAGGGAGCCGACCGTTGGCGAGGAGATAGGCAACTTCGAGGAACGTGGCCTGCTCGGCCAGTTGCTCGATCGGGTAACCCCGATAGCGGAGGATGCCTTGCTCACCGTCCAGAAAGGTGATGGCGCTTTTCGTTTCCGCGGTGTTGGCGAAGCCGCGATCGAAGGTGACCAGGCCGCTCGCACCGCGTAGACGGTTGATGTCGACGGCGATCTCTCCCTCGCTGCCAACGATCACCGGCAACGTGTATTCCTGTTCACCGACGCGCAGCACCGCATCTTCCCGTCGTGTCATCAACTACCTTCCTTCGGTTGGTCGACACGCCCGACATCCGGGGACGCAACCGACGTCCCCGGAAGAGCCGAGCGTGCAGTTCTATTCGCTGGTTATGCCGGCCACTTCTTCGAGCATGGCCGTTGTCACCGACTTGGGCCGTTCGATGGGATATCCCAGGGCTCGGTCCCAGATGATGTTGGAGAGCACGCCGATGGAGCGCCCGATTCCGAACAGCACCGTGTAGAAATCGTATTCCTGGAGACCATAGTGCCACTGAATAACGCCGGACTGGGCGTCGACGTTCGGCCACGGGTTCTTCGCCTTGCCTTGCTCCTCGAGGATCGGCGGGACGATGTGATACAGCATGTCAACGAACTTGAAGATCGGATCGTCCGGCAGATACTTCAGGCAGAAGTTGCGCTGCTCGGAGTATCTCGGATCGGTCTTGCGGAGGACGGCATGGCCGAACCCCGGGATGACCTGCCCGGAATTGAGCGTTTCCCAGACGAACTCCTTCATCTTCTCTTCCGAAGGCAACTGACCGCCCATTTGCTCCATCACGCCCTGCATCCAACGCAGAACTTCCTGGTTGGCGAGACCGTGCAGTGGTCCGGCCAGACCGTTGATCATGGCGGATGCCGAGTAGTAGACATCCGAAAGCGCACTACCGACCAGGTGGCCGGCATGGGCGCTCACATTTCCGCTCTCATGATCGGAGTGGAGGATGAAGTACAGACGAGCTACCTCGTCGTACGGGTCGGCGATATCCATCATGTGCGCGAAGTTGCCACCCAGATCCAGGTTCGGATCGGAAGCTATCGGGGTATCGCCCTTGTACTTGAGGCGGTAGATGAACGCACCCAGTTCGGGAAGCCGGGCCCACAGATTGAGGGAATCCTCGAGCGTTGGCTGCCAGTGATCCATCTTTCCGAGACCCTCGTTATATGCCTTCACGTACTCAGATTCGCGTTGCATGGCCAGGATCCCGGCCGAGAACATGGTCATCGGGTGGGTGTCGATCGGCATGGCGCGCAGAGTGTCGAAAACATACCCGGGGACGCCGGTTCGGCTTCGGATATCAGCGGCGAGCTCGGCCACGTCTTCTTCTGTCGGGATATCCCCGGTCAGGAGTAGGTAGATGTGGCCCTCAACGTAAGGCATTTCTTTGCCGGGCACCTTGGGGAGCCGCGCCAGTGTTTCGGGGATTGTGTACCCGCGGAACCGTATGCCTTCATTGGGGTCTAGATAGGAGATGTCGGTAACCAAGCATCTGACGCCTCGTGCGCCCCCAATAGCTTGCGACATGTTGACCTCGGAGACCTTGACATCACCGAATTCTTTGAGCAAGCGCGTCGTGCGAGGTCGCCACGCTTCGATCTTGGCTGCGAGTGCTTCCTGTAGGGCCATTGGTGCCTCCTTCGGCATCCGCCACAACCATCCGGTCGACTTCCGACCTTGCCGGTTGTGCGCTGTTTCGATTCCTTCTCCCTCCTCAATCCTCTGCTCGTTTGGCCGAGGCGATTATCTTGTCGGCCTCGTTCTGTGGCATTTCCTGGTAGTGATCGAACTCCAGCTCGAATATGCCCCGGCCGCCGGTGATGGAGCGCAGGTCGATGGTGTAGCGCTGCATCTCGGCGAGCGGAACCTCGGCGGTAACGACCCGCAACCTTCCATCCGAATCCATGCCGAGCACTCTTCCTCGCTTGGCATTGAGATCGCCGATCACGTCGCCCATGTATTCCTCCGGAACGCGGATCGTTGCCTTGACGATCGGTTCGAGCAAGGCGGGCCGCAGATTGGTTCCAGCGGCGCGAACCGCCAAGATGCCTGCCATTCGAAATGACAACTCATCCGAATCGACGGCGTGGTACTTGCCGTCGAAAACCGTTGCTCGCACATCGATGGTCGGGTAGCCGGCCAGAATGCCTCGATCGAGTCCTTCCTGAATTCCCTTGTCGACGGCCGGGATGTATTGACGGGGGATCGAACCGCCCTTGATACCGTTGACGAACTCATAACCCGAGCCGCGGGGAAGCGGCTCAAACCTCACGAACGCCACTCCGTACTGGCCGCGGCCGCCGCTCTGCTTTTTGTGTTTTCCTTCCGCCTCAGCGGTGGCGGTGATCGTTTCCCGGTACGGCACGGTTGGCACGGCGGTATCGACATCAACGCCGAATTTGCGAGCGAGGCGGGCGACGGTCACATCGAGATGCGTGTCGCCCAGGCCGGAAAGCACCGTCTCCTTGGTTTCGGCTCTTCGTTCGACCGCGAGGGTGGGGTCTTCATCGACGAGTCTCGCCAGAGCAGTTGATAGCTTCTCCTCATCCTGGGCCGCTTTGGGAAATACCGCCAGGCTCATGACCGGCTTCGGGAAAGGGACCCTTGCCAGCTGGGCGTTCGCTCCGTGGCTGCGCAAGGTGTCCCCGGCTACGACCGAATCCAGCTTGGCTACCGCGGCGATATCTCCCATGACGACTTCGGGGGCATCGTGATGCTCTTTCCCCTGCATGAAGAAGAGGTTGTGCATACGCAGCTTGGTTCCGTGACCGGCCTGCTCGAGTTCGTCGTCGGCCTTGATTCCTCCGGAGAACACGCGAAACAGAGAGACGCGGCCGACGTACGGGTCGGAAATCGTCTTGAACACGTAGGCCACTGCCGGCCCATTCGGATCGACGGCCAGCTCGTCGCCGACTGCCAGGGGCGGAGCGGAGTGTTCAAGTGGGTTGGGGCCGAAATCGACGATGAAGTCGGCGAGGGTATCGATGCCGATCAGCTTGGTGGCGGAACCGATCAGCACTGGGAAGACTTCGCTCTCCAGCATGCCCTGGTGGATCACCTCGACCATCTGCTCACGGTTGGGTTCTTCACCTTCGAAGTATTTCTCCATCAACTCATCGTCTGTCTCAACGACCGACTCGACGAGCGCGGTGTGGGTTTCCTGAACCGTTGCGGCGAGCTCGGCGGGTGGATCGGCGGGAGAGCCCATCGGGTTCCCACCGGAATACATGTGCGCTCGATTGGAAACCATGCGGATCAATCCCGACAGGTCATGTTCGGTGCCGATCGGCATGTGTACCGGAGCGATTCTCTTACCGAACGCTTCATGCAGTTCGGACAAGGTGCGAGCGTATGATGATCTCTCCCGATCGAGTTTGTTGATGAATACGGCCCGTGGGATGCCTTCTTCGGTGGCCATCTCCCAGAGAATCTCGGTTTGCACTTCCACCCCGTCCACTCCGGATACCACGAAGAGGGCCAGGTCGGCGGCACGCAACGCAGACCGGGCATCGCCCAGAAAGCCTGCGTAGCCGGGAGCGTCGATGATGTTGACCTTGTGGCCCTTCCAGGTGAAGGAGGCCAGTGCAACGCTCAACGAGATTTGTCGCTCGATTTCTTCGGGTTCGAAGTCGGTGACTGTGTTGCCGTCCTCGACCCGGCCTGCCCGGGTGGTAACTCCGGCGGTGAAGAGGAGGGCCTCGGCGAGCGACGTCTTACCGCTCCCTCCATGACCGACCAGCACAACGTTCCTGATCTTCTCCGGGACCACAGGACCTCCTCGGGTAATCGAGTTTGTTCGAATTGTAGTGAGCCGGGAACCGGCCTCGAACTCTGTGGTACCTTCCGAGCCCCAAGGAGGGCATGTGATCGAAACCAGGGTCCGTCCTCGGATCGGCGGCGCACTTCAAATCGCGGGTCGAGCACTCGCCGCCACGGGTCTCAAACCGACCCATTTGACCATCCTGGGTTTCCTCTTGACGGTAGGTGGTGCCTATCTGGTGGCCCGGGACCTGTTGATCGCGGGGGGTTCTCTTGTTGCGGTTGG
>JAHEDM010000108.1 GCA_024641205.1 Actinomycetes bacterium | reverse complement strand
AACAACTTCGGCTTGCTC
Organism: Actinomycetes bacterium; assembly: GCA_024641205.1. GTDB lineage: Bacteria > Actinomycetota > Acidimicrobiia > Spongiisociales > UBA4744 > UBA4744. The sequence continues at coordinate 7,627 of JAHEDM010000108.1, read as the reverse complement.
GAAAGCAGACAAGACCCGGCGCCGGATCTCGAGGGCATCTTCGATGCTCTTCAGTCCGGGAGCATGCAACTCCCAGTCATCGTGACCGAAGTAGGAGTCCCGGGCCCCGGTGGCCACGATCAGATAGTCGTAGGCGACCTCATCGCCATCGGAGAGCACTACCCGCCGTTCGTCGAGATCGAACGACCGCACCTCGGCGAGATGCACCGCAGTGTTCTTCTGCTGGCGAAGAATCCTCCGGATGGGTTCCCCGACGTCGATAGCACTGAGCCCCGCCGTCGCCACTTGATAGAGAAGCGGTTGGAACACGTGATGGTTGCGCCGGTCGATCAGGGTGACGGCAACGGGAGCGGACCGAAGGCTTTTGGCGGCATAGAGGCCGGCGAAGCCTCCACCAATTATGACGACCCTCTTCATCTCCCCGCGAATCTACCGACTGTCGGGTTGTACCGGCCGGGCCGCGCGGACTGCCTCCCCCACCTCAGGAAGACGGTGAACTCTCACACCTTCTTGGGGACACTCCCGGTCAAGCTGAGCACGTACCGCATGCATTTGTGACCGAAATCCCCGGTGGGATCAAACATGAGCGGACATCCCCCGTCGATCACGGTGATCCCCCGGTCACGCCCGTAGGTGGTTGCCTCAGGAGAGACACTGCCTTGCCCGAACGAACGGTGCATCCAGACGTTCTTGATGCCAAGCTCATCACATTGCTGCATCGTTGCTTCGGCAGATTCCGGGCGAGTTCCGATGACAACCGCTTCGACGCCGCCCGGAATGGAAGCGAGATCGTGATAGCAGGTGTCTCCCTCGACCTGGTCGGCATTCGGATTGACTGCAAATACCTCATAGCCGCGGTCGCGCAGCCTCTGATATACGATATTGCTGCCGTGTCCCTGCGGATTGCGTGAGACCCCGGTGACGGCTATGCGCTTATTGGCTAGAAAGCCGGTGGCTGCTTCTTTGACGGTGACCATGGACCCCTCCTGTTCGATCGCCTCAGTATCTCGCGTGAATCCAGCCACGAAACAGGGTCGAAGGTCAGCTTGCGTCTGGCAAAGGGAAGGGCGGTTAGGCTGCCATCTCCTCACCGGAGATCCGATGACCGTCGATTGGACCGTCGCAGGCAAGGTTGGAATCGTCACCGGCTCGAATACCGGGCTTGGTCGCGTCACGGCACTCGAACTAGGCCGGCGAGGGACCCACGTGTTCCTTGCTTCCCGGTCGAAAGAGAAGGCCGAACCGGTGGTGGAGGCGATTTGCAAAGAGGTCGGCCACGACCGGGTTGAATACCTGCCGCTCGACCTGGCGTCGTTTCGGTCCATTCGGCGGGCGGCCGACACTTTCCTGGCTCGAAACCTTCCCCTTCACGTGCTGATCAACAATGCAGGCCAGTTCGGCCAGACCGGATATACGGAAGACGGGTTCCAGATGACGTTCGGCGTCAACTACCTCGGCCACTACCTCTTCACCCGCTTGCTGCTGGAGCGGCTGCAAGCATCGGCTCCGGCCCGGATCGTGCACGTCTCGAGCGACATGCACAACCGGGCGAAGGGCATCGACTGGGTGAGGGTGACCAGACCGAGCCGCTGGCCGGGTATCGGAGAGTATGGGGTCTCCAAACTGGCCAACGTCCTCTTCAACGTGGCACTGGCGCAAAGACTGGGCGGGACGGCCGTCTCGACATACGCGGCCCACCCGGGTGGAGTCGCGACCGATATCCACCGCCGGATACCAAGACCGATAAGGGCGCTCGTGACTGCTTCGCTGCTCACCCCCGAGGAGGGGGCTCGCACGCAACTCCGGTGCGCAACCGATCCGGCTCTTTCGGAAGAGACGGGCCTCTACTACGCAAAGGGACAGGCGAAGGAACCAAGTCCGCTGTCACGGGATACCGATCTGGTGGCCGAACTCTGGAGACGAAGCGAAGCGTGGGCGAGCGAATACCTCTAGAACGATCTCATCCCGTATTGCCGAGCAGAGCGACCTGATTGCGTTTGAAGTTCGGCCGGTCCAAAAGGACAAGCCCGGACCGGGCCGCCAGGTCGATCGAGACCTGCAACGACTCTTCTCCGCCTCCGTGCGCTCTCGGCTCGACGATCAAGAGCACGCCTTCAGGTCCCAGGGCTTCGTGTACTTCATGAAAGAACCCGGCCGGGTTGGCCAATTCGTGGACTACATAGAAAGCCAGCGCGAAGCCGACCTGCCCGGCCAGGTCGGAAACGCCCAACCGGTCGTCGTCGGCCAGACGAATATCGAGTCGATCGATGAGCCGGGCACGACGAGCCCGCCTCCGCAATCCGGCCAGCATCCGCGGTTGCAGGTCAACGGCTACGACCTTGCCGGAGTTTCCCACCCGTCTCGCAAGCTCGAGCGTGAAGAACCCCATGCCGCATCCGGGTTCGAGCACCACCATTCCTTCTGCTACGTACGGGCCGACCAGGCTCGACGGGTCTTGCATGAGTTTGCGAAGCGGATTGGCGAGGACGTACCCGAGCCACCAGGGACATGGCTCGGTCTGGTGACCCGATGTCATCCGGAAGACCCCGCGGCTTCGACCCGTCGCTTCAGCGCTGCGTTCATCGCTTCGAAGCCGTTTCTGGTCGATTCACCGACCATCTTGAGGACCATCGGGACGAGGATGCCGCGAAATTCCTCCCGTTGAACAAACCTGGTTCCGTCTTCCTCGGCCGGTTCAAGGAAGAATTGGTGCTCTCCATCGAACAAACCCGGCACCAGCAAGTGCCCGAGCCAGCGGAACTCGTGCTCGGGTTCGAAGGCCAGGACTCGCGGCTTGAAGGTCATACTCTTCCCACCAGGTGGGGTCAGGCGTGCTTCGATCCGCTCGCCGACCGCCGCGCGCCCCTCGACCGAGGCAACGAAGGGATTCCATTCCGGATACCGCTCGAAATCCGAGAAGACCTCCCAAACCCGGGCAACCGGGGCATCAATCTGGATGCTGGTCTCAATCGTTCGCATGATTCCTCCTCAATCCGGCGAGCCTATCCCATCTGCCCACCGGCTGGGCGGGGGACTCCGTCCGCGCCGCGATGGCGTCGGCCTAGCCTGTCGGGTATGAGCATCAAACTCAGCACGGACCCGCAGACCGTTCACGTGAGGCTCGGCGGCATTGAGGGTGTGCTGGCCATCAAGAGCCGGTTGGCCATTCCCACCCAGCTGATCACCGGCGTCGAGGCCATCGATCGAACGGCGATTCCCCCCGGCGAGGGAACCTGGTTGCGGGCCCCCGGTACGCATATCCCCGGACTGGTCCGGCACGGCTCATACGGGCAGCCGCCCCACCGCGAATTCTGGGCGGTGTTCCGGCCGAAGCGAGTGCTCGTCCTCGCCATTCGCGACTGGGAGTACACCCGCGTGGTTTTGGGCATCTCCGACCCGGACCTGCACGCCTCAGCGATCTCCGCGACCATCGCCTAGCGAAGCGCGGCATCTACCACCCCGCCCGAGATCGAAGCTCCTCAGGGGATACCCTCCAGGCAACCCCGAGTATTCAGGGTTCTTGGAGGGTGACTCCTCATAGACGCCGGGTCCCGGTCCCTGCAGCATGGGGGCATGGTTACTACTACTCAATCCCCAAGCGGGTCGGCGACCCGCACCCGGATGGAACGCCCTGCCTCAGGCCGAGTCCTGGCAGGCGTTGCAGCCGCAATCGCCGAACACACCAATACCCAAACCTGGCTCGTCAGGCTCGGCTTCGTGATCGCCACCTTCTTCGGAGGGTTCGGCATCCTCGCCTACCTGACCGGCTGGTTCGCGATCCGAAGCGAAGGGCAGACGGAATCCCCGGCTGAAGCCTGGCTGACTGCTCTGGCAACCCCGGGCCGCCGGGCCGGCGCCCTCCTGATCGCCTTTGCGTTGCTGATCCTCTTGAGCGGCCTGGCCCCGGTCGGTCTGCTCATAGCGGTAACGCTGCTGATCGCCGGAGTGGTGCTGGTCAAAGATGGCCGGCCCGTCGCGTCAACGCATGAACAAGGAGAGCATCTATGAGAATCGCAAAAGTACTGTCCGCCTTCGTCGGTGTGATGATCGTGATCGGCAGCCTGGGAATCCTCGGAGCGGGCGCCATCGCCCTTTCGGTGGACGATGCCGACGGGGTCCTCACCGCCGGCCCCGTCCGCATCACTACGGAATCGGTTGCTCTGGTCGGTGAGGATCTCGATGTCTTCATGGACGATCCGGTCGTGAATCGGATCGATCTCGACACCATCGGGGCGCGGCTCAACGTGGACTCGCGCAATGGCAAGGATGTCTTTGTCGGCATCGGGCCGGCAGACGAAGTGAACCGCTATCTCGCCGATGTCCGTCACGCCTCCGTCGAGTTCTCAGGCGACAACGTGATCGTCAGAGGGCACGAAGGAATCAACCTGGTGACCAGGCCCGGCAATCAGAGCTTCTGGGTAGCCGATGCCACAGACGGAAGCCTCGCCTGGGATATCGAGAACGGCCGATGGGCGATTGCCGTCATCAACGCCGACGGTACGCCCGGTGTCGATGTCGATCTGACCGCTGCGGCGCGGATTCCCTTCATCCATCCGATCGGGATCGCTCTGATGGTCGTCGGTCTGTTTGGTCTGGTGGTCGGCGTCACCCTGACCTATCTCGGGGTGCGCAGCACACCGACTCGTTTGGAGACACCCGCTGAGGTGAAGGAGGAACCGCTGGTCGTCTGATCCGAGTCCTTGCTTCTTCGTGGCGGATGTCTCCGGACGTCCGCCGCGGTCGCGTGTTGATTCGACCAGAATGGAAGCGCGATGCCGGCCAATCTCACCCCCGAATACAAGAAGGCCGAGGCTGCTTTCAAACGAGCAGGCGAGCCGAAAGAACGCCTGGAATTGCTGCGCACCATGTTGCGAGCCTTGCCAAAACACAAGGGCACCGATCACCTCCAGGCCGACATCAAGACGCGGATCAAGGAACTGACCGACGAGTTGGCCGGACCGAAGAAAGGCGGCGCACGGCGCGGTCCCCCAACTTCGTTCCGGCGAGAAGGGGCCGCTCAGCTCGCCTTGATCGGACCTCCGAACAGTGGCAAGTCGACGCTGCACGCCCGCCTTACCGGCTCCCACGCCCAGATCGGTGAGTATCCGTTCACGACCCAATTCCCTCAACCGGGCATGATGCCCTTCGAGGACATCGCTTTTCAGCTCATCGACCTTCCGGCCATCTCCGTCGAGCATCCCATCCCCTGGATCGCCAATGCCGTCCAGCCGGCCGATGCCTGTCTGCTGGTGGTTGACCTCTGTGAGGCGGGTTGTATGGAGCGGGCCGTGACGGCCCGCAACGTGCTCGCCGAACGGAAGGTCGTCCTCTCACCGGGATGGCCGGGCGACGCAGGCGCGCCGCGGCTGGTGGCAGACCACGAAGGAGATCCATTCACGATCCGGCTTCCCACCCTGATGATCGTCAACAAGACCGACCAGATCGCCGACCCAAAGGCCGAGATCGAGATCTTCGAAGAGCTCACCGAGTTGCGGTTCCCGTGGTTTGCGATATCCGCAACAACCGGGGACGGCCTGGACAAGATCGGGCCCTGGCTCTTCGATCGGTTGAGCATCGTCAGGGTGTACTCGAAGGCACCGGGCAAGCCACCCGACCTGGACCGGCCGTACACAGTCGGGCGCGGCGGTACCGTTCACGAGGTTGCCGAGCTGGTGCATCGAGAGATCGCCGAGTCGCTCAAGTTCGCTCGCCTGTGGAGACCCGGCATCTACGAAGGCCAGCATGTGGGCGGCGAACACGAACTGCACGATGGCGACGTCGTGGAGCTGCACCGCTGAGGATCGACCGTCCGGCCTGCTACGGCTCCACCGCCGCTTCCCGGAGACGAGGCGCATCCGGCCGGTTGCGGCCGGGGAGAACGGGGAGACTGACCACGAACCGCGCACCGCGACCGATGCCCTCCGACCGGGCAACAACATCGCCGCCGTGGGCGCGGGCGATGCTCCGGGCGATCGTCAATCCCAGACCGGTCCCATGATGACTGCCCGTGTCGACCCGGTAGAAACGCTCGAAGACCCTATCCAGGTTCTCGGGAGCGATCCCCTCCCCTGTGTCGGCTACCTCCACCTCCACCCCGTCACCAAAGCGGTGCGCCGTCACTTCCACCAGGCCTCCCGCTTGGGTATGCGAGAGAGCATTCCCCACCAGATTGGTGAACACTTGCGCCAATCGATCCTGGTCGCCCATCACCTCGACCCCGGCGGCGGTGTCGGTCCGAAGGCGGACACCCTTGTCGAGGAACTGCGGCAAGAGCCGTTCGGCAACCGCAGCCGCCAACTCTCCTACATCAACCGGTTCGGACTGCATCTCCAGGACCGCTTCATCCAATCGGGAGAGGAGCCCCAGGTCGGATACCACCCGCTGGAGCCGGGTCGCCTCCTCGGCCATCGAGGCGAACAGCTCGTCGCTCGGTTCTATCACCCCGTCGATGAAACCTTCCATGTATCCCTTGATGGTGGTGAGCGGCGTACGAAGCTCGTGCGCTACATCCGCGATCAGCCGGTTGCGTCTTTGCTCGGTCGCCTCGAGGGTGGCCGCCAGGCCGTTGACGTCGCGGGCCAACTCGGCCAACTCCTCCACATCGGGCACCGTCACGCGCTCGGCGTAGTGGCCCTCTGCCAACCGGACGGTCGTTGCCCGCACCCGGGCAATAGGCCTCATGATGCGTCGGGAAACGAAGGCGGCGAAGCCTCCGGCAACTACCAGGGAAACCAGCAGGGAGACGAGCAGAGCCGAGTCGATGGCCGATAGGAACGCATCGTTCACCTCCGTGTCGGGAACCACCTCGGCGGCCACGAGATAGCTTGCGAAGGCTTCCGACGCAAACGTCCCGTCCACCGCTCCCCCACCGGTGCTCGACGAGAGACCTCCCCCGGATCCTCGGTCGGACGAAGAGCCTCCCGCCGGTGATGTCGACGTCGACCCACCGTGACCCGATGGCGGCGTTGCACCGGACTGCGACGTCGACGTAGAACCACCCGGACCCGACGTCGAAGGAGACCCGGCCTGCGACGTCGACGTAGAACCACCCGGACCCGACGTCGAAGGAGACCCGGCCTGCGACGTCGACGTAGAACCACCCGGACCAATGGTGGAAGGCACCCCGCCGGTAGTTGAAGGCGAATCACCGGTCACGCTGGTCGTGCTCTGGGCCGGCAACGTGGTGGTAGAGGTTTCGGTATCTTCCGCCGCCTCGAGGTTGACCCGGAAAAAGGTCGGCGCCAGGAGCCTGGTTGTCACGAACACGACACCGGTCGCTACCACCACCACGGCGAGGTAGGAGACGAACAGACGAAAGCTCAGTCTCCGGAAGGTTCTCACCGCAACCACCCGCACCCACAGAAGAGATGAGAGACACCGAATTCACCGAAGAAGGCGGGAACCACAGACGGGGCCCGCCTCGGACTCGTGGCAACGATGCGCCGGACGTCAGAAGTCAGGACGAACCACCCGCCTCTCGTGATGCTCGGCTCCCTCCAACCTCTCCACGAACACTAACGATTGTCGGGCGCGGCAGTTGAGGCTCGGACGAAGCGGCGTCCTAGCAGGATTCCGGCCGCCGCGCCCTGTGCGAGAGAGAGGGCCTTTGGGTGTCGCATCCGAAGCG
>JAHEDM010000107.1 GCA_024641205.1 Actinomycetes bacterium | reverse complement strand
GACCACGGTTGGCGATCCGCTCGATGTCGCCGCCGAACTGGGAGAAGGTGCGGCCGAGATGAAGTTCATCCCGGTGGTTACCTCGAGCGGGATGGAAGAGTGCGTCGCGCAGGGGCAACGAGCGGTTGGATGGCATCGCCGGACCGATCCGGACTGGCGGCAACCGGCAGACCGGCCCAACATCCGGCGGGGCATCGGATTCGCCATGTGCATGCACGGGAGCGCCATTTCCGGTCTCGACATGGGTGGAGCCAGCATCAAGATCAACGACGATGGTTCCTTCAACCTGCTGTTTGGGGCAACGGATCTCGGCACGGGAGCCGACACCGTCCTGGCGCAAATCGCGGCAGAAGTGCTCGGCACCCCAGTCGAGGATATCGTGGTCTATGCAGCGGACACCGACATGACACCCTTCGATGTTGGTGCGTATGCGTCCAGTACCACCTATGTTTCCGGCATGGCGGTCAAGAAGGCCGCAGAAGAAGTGCGCCGCCAGATCGCCGAGCGAGCCGCCTTGATGCTCGACGTCAGCACCCCGGGGGACATCATGCTGCGCGACCAGCATGCCTGGACACCCGATGGCAGGTCCGTGAGCCTCGCCGAGGTGGCCCTGCATTCGCTCCACCAGGACCAGCAACACCAGATCATGGCCACAGCCTCCTACGTTGCCCCGGACTCCCCGCCGCCGTACGCAGCTCAGTTTGCCGAGGTCGAAGTCGATATCGAAACAGGTCAGATGACCGTGGTGTCCCTGGTTATGGCCGTCGACTGCGGCGTGCCGATCAACCCGGTGACCTCGGCGGGCCAGGTCGAAGGGGGAATGATTCAGGCCCTCGGATACGGCCACTGTGAAGAGATGGTGTACGACGAAGCCGGGCAGATGGTCAATGCCCGGCTTGGACCGTACAAGATCTACCGATCGGACGAAGTTCCTCGCATCGAGGCGTATCTCGTGCAGACGATGGAGAAGAGCGGCCCGTTCGGGGCCAAAGCCATCGCCGAGATCCCCAAGGATGGGGTGGCGCCTGCCATCCGTAATGCAATCGTCAACGCGACCGGAGCTAGAATCGACAACCTTCCGTTTACTCCTGAGCGGGTATGGGCTGCGCTCCAGGCTGTCGAATGAGGGCGTGATGCCTGATCAGGAAAGGCAGATCCTTTTCGAGCTGGCCGAGGCGGTCAGAGCGTCCCGCCCGGTCGTGCTCGCCACCGTCGTCGGAACTCGCCGGTCGACTCCTCGCCACAGCGGCACGAAGATGCTGGTCTTCGAGGACGGTGAGACGTCCGGGACCATTGGGGGAGGCGAGATGGAAGCCAGAGTCGTGGTCGCGGCGAGTGAGGCGCTTTCCGACCAACGCCCGCGGCTGCTCGAATATGCTTTGGTGGATCCCCGGCGCGGCGACCCGGGCATTTGCGGAGGCGAAGTCAAGATCTACTTGGAGCCCTATATGCCTCGCCATACTGTGTACGTCGTCGGCTGCGGCCACGTCGGTCGGGCCGTTGTCGATCTGGCTCATTGGCTCGGGTATCGAACCGTCGCCATCGATGACCGCCCTGAGGCGGTCACTTCAGAAGCTCTGCCGCACGCGGACGAACGGGTGGTCGGGTCGCTTGCCAATCTGGGAGGAAGGATTGAGGAAAATGCCTCGATCGTCCTCGTGACCAGGAATGTCGATCTCGATGCGCTCGTTCTGCCCGAAGCCTTGGCCAGCCCGGCCCGGTACATCGGGGTGATGGGGAGCACCAGCCGCTGGAGAGCGGTCGCGACTCGTTTGACCGAAGCCGGTGTGCAGCCGGGCGACCTTGAACGCGTCCACTCGCCGATCGGGATCGAATTGCAGGCCGAGACCCTCGAAGAGATAGCCGTGTCGATCCTGTCCGAGATCATCCAGGTCAACCGCTCCCCGGCCGGCGAGCCCGAGCCGGCGTGAGTCTGTTCGCCGACCACCTGGTGGTGGTGCGAGGTGGCGGCGACCTGGCCACAGGGGTTGTGGCCCGCCTCCACCGGGCGGGATTCCCGCTGGTCGTCCTCGAACTTGCCACTCCGCTCGCCATCAGACGAACCGTGGCCGTGGCCCGAGCCGTGCGAGAAGGCACGGCCGTTATCGAGGATCTCAGCGCGCAATTGGTGCAGACACCGGCCCAGGCTTGCGAAGTGGCCGCCACCGGTGCCATCCCGGTCCTCGCTAGTGATCGGCTCCCGACCTTTCCGGAGCCGATCTCGGTGCTGGTAGATGCTCGTGTCGCCAAAGCCGCGCTGGATACGACCATCGATCAGGCGCCGCTGGTGGTCGGCGTCGGACCCGGATTGCAGGCGGGTGTCGATTGCCATGCCGTCGTCGAGACCATGCGCGGACATCGGCTCGGCAGGGTGCTGTGGTCGGGCTCTGCGACTCCCAACACGGGAATGCCCGGCCTGGTGGGCGGAAAGGCTGCCGAACGCGTTGTTCGCGCCACCCGATCCGGTTCGATTGTTTGGGACATGGAGATTGGTGACCAGGTCGAGGTGGGCCAGACCCTGGGGACCGTGGCAGGTGAACCGATTCCGGCCGCTCTGGACGGGGTCGTGCGGGGGCTCATCGACCCGGCCCAACCGGCGATGCCCGGTTTGAAAATCGCCGACATCGACCCGCGCGCCGACCCGGCAGCTTGCTTTGAGATTTCCGACAAGGCGCTTGCGGTCGGCGGCGGGGTCCTCGAGGCCATCCTCGTCTGGCTGAATGGGAACCGTCCGAGTGACTGAATCGATCGCCAAGCTGCTCGGTCTCGGTGAACGCGAACTCGTAGCCTTTACCGGCGCCGGAGGGAAATCTTCGCTGATGTTGCGACTTGGAGATGAGCTGGCCCGCTCAGGACAACGCGTACTGGTCACCACGACGACCAAGATGGGGCGCGATCAGTTCGAAAGATTCCCTGCCGTCTGCACCAGTCACGATCTGCCTGCGGTGACTGCGGCCTTCGCCTCCAACAACCTGGTGGCGTTGACGACGGGTGGTGACGATCACAAGGCAACCGGACCTCCCCCCGGGGTGGTCGATGGGCTCTTCGAGATCGTGCCTCTCGACCATCTGCTCGTCGAAGCCGACGGAGCACACGGCCTTTCTTTGAAAGCGCCCGGACCCCATGAACCGGTCATACCGGCGAAGACCACAACGGTGGTGGTGCTGATGGGCGTCGATGCCGTCGGGCGCCGCATCGCCGATGTCGCCCATCGGCCGGAACAAGCCGCCGCGCTGACGGGTCTCGCGATGGACGACCGGCTGGAAGTCGACCATTGCGTCACGGTGCTCACCCACCAGGATGGCGGTCTCAAGGGGGTGCCTCCAGGGGCCAGGGTGGTCGTGGCTCTCACGAAGACGGGCATCGCGGCCACCGACCGCGCCGCGGCGGAGATTGCCCACCAGCTCGGCTTGCATCGACGGATCTCCCGGGTCGTCGTGGTGCCCGGCTGATTAGGCTCCGCGTATGCGGGCACAGCTGCTCAGTCGGGTCGGGACCATATCCAGCTCGCCGCTCCGATATGGGGACGTACCCGACCCGGTGCCGGAACCAGGAGAACTCCTGTTGACCTTGTCCGCCTGCGGTGTGTGCCGGACGGATCTGCAACTGTGCGAGGGAGAGCTTCCCGCCCACCTGCTCCCGGTGATTCCCGGGCATCAATTCGTCGGTCGGGTGAGCAAGCTGGGGGACGGTGTCGTAGGGTGGTCGATCGGCGACCGGGCCGGGGTCGGCTGGTTGGCGGGAACGTGTGGGACGTGCGACCTCTGCCGACGCGGCCTCGAAAACCTCTGTGAACAAGCCCGCTTCACCGGATGGGATCGGGACGGAGGTTATGCAACCGAAATGACGGTGCGGTCCGACTTCGCATTGCCCCTCCCGCCTGAGATGGACGACCTCGACGTTGCCCCCCTCCTCTGTGGCGGCGTCATCGGCTACCGGGCGCTCAAAGTGTCCGGCATCGAACCGGGGGGCCGGCTGGGTCTCTATGGTTTTGGAGCCTCGGCCCTGCTGGCTATTCAGGTGGCGCTCCATTGGGGATGTGAAGTCTTCGTCGTCACCAGGTCGGCCCAGGAACAGGCCCGAGCCCTCGACATGGGGGCAGTGTGGGCCGGCAGATACGATGAGGCGCCACCGGTTCGGCTCCAAGCTGCCATCACGTTCGCGCCGGTCGGCTCGGTGGTGGTGGCGGCCCTCACCGCCCTGGAACGCGGTGGGGTCGTAGCCGTGAACGCCATCCACCTCGATGAAGTCCCGACTTTCCCGTACGAGAAGTTGTGGTGGGAGCGTCAAATCAGGAGTGTGGCGAATTTCACCCGGACCGACGCCCGCCAGTTCTTGGACCTGGCGGCCGAACTGCCGATCCGAACGGTGGTCGACCGGTATCCGCTTGCTGATGCCAACGGGGCTTTAGCCGATGTGAAATCGGGAGCCGTCTGCGGCGCAGCCGTTCTCGAGATCTGATCAGTTCGCCTGCGGAGCGGATCAGGGCGCATCAACCCGGCTAGTTTGATATTTGGCTTGGAAAGGTGCGCTGTGGACATGGAACGTCCTTCTGGTCTCGAGGAGGCCCTCGGGGCATTAGCTGCCAATCCGGAGGCGACACTGCTGGCCGGGGGCACGGATCTGATGGTCGAAGTGAATTACCACTCCCGCCGACCCGAACACGTGATTGCGCTGCGGCGAGTCGAAGAGCTGCGGCAATGGGAGGGGACCAGGCTGGGGGCCGGGGTCACCTTCCGGCGCATCGAACAAGGGCCGGTCCGGGCGCTTGCCCAACTCGCCAGGACCGTTGGGTCACCGCAAATCCGGGCCGCAGGAACGATCGGGGGCAACCTGGGGACCGCCAGTCCGGCGGGGGATAGCCATCCTTTTCTGGCGGCCTGTGACGCTCACATTGAGTTGCAGTCCAAACGCGGGACCCGCACGGTGCTCTGGAATGAATTCCTGGTTGGAGTGAAGCGAACCAGCTGTGCGGATGATGAGTTGATCACCGCCGTGATTCTTCCTGATCAGCTTCCGCCCCGGCAGGAGTTCGCCAAGATCGGAGTCCGGTCGGCCATGGTCATCGCAACGGTCTCTGCCTGTGTCATGGTCGACGACGACGGGCGAGCGAGGGTGGCCCTGGGAGCGGTCGGGCCGACCGTACTTCGGGCGCGTCGGGCCGAGGAGATGATCAACGCCGAGTCGGTCAAGTCGGAGGCAGCTTTGGCCGAGTTCGGGCGGCTGGTTTCCGAAGAGGTGAAGCCGATAACCGACCACCGCTCCACCGAGGAATACCGTCGACATGCGGCCGGAGTGCTTTCCCGCCGGTTGCTCGAGAGGTGTTTGGCAGCATGAAGATCACCCTGTTTGTCAACGGCGAAGAGCGCGAAGCACCCGTTCAAGGTCCCGAAAGTCTCCTTTTTGTCTTACGTGAGCGGCTCGGCCTTTTGGGAGCCAAGGATGCTTGCCTCCAGGGTGAATGCGGGTCGTGCACGGTGTTGCTCGACGGCGAGCCCGTCTGTTCCTGTCTTGTGATGGCTGGGGATGCATCCGGTTCCGACGTGCGCACGGTCGAAGGTTTGGGAGGCGAAGGAGAGCTACACCCGGTTCAGGCGGCTTTTGTAGAACACGGGGCTGTGCAATGCGGGTTTTGCACGCCGGGATTCCTCATGTCGACCGTGCACCTACTCGAGCACAATCCCACCCCTACGGCGGACGAGATACGCGAGGCCCTGTCCGGCAATATCTGTCGGTGCACCGGGTATGGGGCGGTGTTGCGGGCCGTTGAATCGTTGGTGGGGGAGAGGCGCTCATGAACTCCACGACCGGCACCAGGGTTCGGGGCGGGATCGGCCAATCGGTGATCCGTCCCGACGGCATCCCCAAGGTTCAGGGCGACTTCGCCTACGCATCCGACCTTCAAGCTGAGGGGATGCTCTGGGGGGCAACGCTTCGGTCCCCGCATCCGCACGCCAGGATCACCAAGCTCGATATCGCGCCTGCGCTGGCCATCGTCGGCGTCCATGCGGTTCTCACCCACGACGACATACCCGGGCGGCCAACCGTCGGACAGATCAACCCCGACCGGCCGGTGCTGGCACAAGGAGAGGTTCGCTACTGGGGACAACCCATCGCGATAACAGCCGCCGAAGATGCCGAAACCGCTCGGCGAGCCGCAGCAGCCATCGTGGTCGAATACGAGGTGCTCGATCCGCTCACAGATCTGGTCGAAGCCCAAGAACAAGGTGAGGTATTTCGCCACGTTCGGGCCTTGCGAGGCAGCCCCGACCGGCACGGGGAGGTCGTGGTTGAGGGCTACTACGAGATGGGAACCCAGGATCAGGCCGCGCTCGGCACCGAAGCCGGCATCGCCTTTCCCGACGGTGAAGGCGGAGTAGATCTCTTCGCCCCCTCGCAGTGGATCCATGAAGACCATCTGCAGATCGTTGCCAGCCTTGGCTTGCGAGACGAGCAGATACGAGTGCATCCGACCGGGGTAGGTGGGGCCTTCGGATCGCGCGAAGACCTCAGCCTCCAGGTGCACCTGTGTTTGCTGGCTCTCTATACGGACCGGCCGGTCCGCATGGTCTACGACCGTCAGGAGAGCTTCGCCGGGCATGTGCACCGTCACGCTGCCCGGATGTGGTACCGGCATGAGGCCGACCTGGAAGGAAATTTGATCCGGGTCGAGGCGAAACTGTTGCTGGATGGAGGCGCCTACACGGAGACCTCGCCGGCGGTGATCGCCAACTCGGTGTACTTCTCGATCGGCCCCTACCGGTGTCCGAACGTATCGATCGACGGTTATGCGGTGCGAACCAACAACCCACCATCCGGGGCCATGCGAGGTTTCGGGGCGGTGCAGACCTGCTTTGCGCACGAGGCACAGATGGATCGGTTGGCGGCCGAGATCGATCTCGACCCGCTCGAGCTGAGGCTTCGCAATGCCTTGGGACCCGGCGATCAGCTGCCCACCAGCGGGCAAGTCATCACCGAGCCGCTGCCAACCGTCGCAGTGATTGACGCGCTGAGAGCGCTGCCTGTTCCTCCCGAGGACGTGAGCGACGATCCGATCCATCTCCCGGGAGGAACCGGTCTGACCACGGCACCGGACGGCGTCGTCCGCGGGGTCGGGTACGCGCTCGGTATCAAGAACCTGGCCTTCGCCGAGGCGTTCGACGACTACGCCGAAGCTCGTGTGCTGCTCACCCCGCAGGGAGTTGAGGTGCACACCGCCGCCATCGAGGTGGGTCAAGGCATGGTGACGGTGCTGCAGCAGATAGCCCGTTCGGTGCTGGGCACCGAACACGTGGCGGTTCTCTTTGACGACACGTCGAGAATCGGTTCGGCCGGGTCGACTTCTGCATCGCGGCAAACGCAAATGGCCGGGGGCGCCGTATACGCCGCGGCCGAGGCAGTACGCGCTCGAGCCCTACGTCTGGGCGGTGGCGACGATCTGGACGCTGAAGGCGTGTGGCTGGACGGGAGTCTCGTTACGACGCTTGACGTTGTGTGCGCAGCCGGACCAATTGAAGAAGTGGTGCGCTTCCGGCATCCCGAAACAGAGCAACCGGACGAGAACGGGCAGGGGAACCTCCACGTAGACTTCAGCGTGGCCGCCCACCGGGCGGTCGTCGACGTTGATCCCGAGTTGGGTCTGGTTCGGG
>JAHEDM010000106.1 GCA_024641205.1 Actinomycetes bacterium | reverse complement strand
CGATCTGTATCTGCCTCTGCACGGCCACCACCAGACACTCAACCTGGCCGTAGCCGTCGCCGCCGTTGAGGAGTTCTATGGGCGAGCACTCTCGGCCGAGGCGGCCGTCGAGGGCGCCGGCGCAGCATCATCGCCGGGTCGGCTCGAGGTACTGGGGCACAGGCCCCTGGTTGTGATCGACGGCGCCCACAATGAGGAAGGCTTCGGCGTTCTTGCAGATGCTCTGATAGACGAGTTCCTGCCGCTGGAATGGACGGTCGTCATGGGAGTGCTAGGTGACAAAGACCTGGACGCCATGCTGGGGCACCTGAAAGGATCCGTCTCCCGGTTCTACGCCACGGCACCACACAGCGATCGGGCCTTGCCGGCTCGGGAGGTGGCAACCGCCGCCCGGCAGGTGTTCGGCCCGGAGGTCGATGTCATGGAGGTAGACGGTGTTGCGGCGGCGGTAACTGCGGCCAAAGCGGCGACACCTGCCGAGGGCGGTCTGCTGGTCACCGGCTCGTTGTACGTCGTCGGCGAGAGCCGGCCGATTCTGCGAGGAACCGGGGCCGCCATCGATCAGCTGGGTGCGTTTCGCGACCTCTCCTGACCGTTTACCATCTCGCCGGAATCTTTACAAGGAGAGCACATGGGTATTGAGAACACCTTCACCATGGTCAAGCCGGATGGCGTTGCGCGCGGGTTGGTCGGCGAGGTTATTGCTCGCTTTGAGCGAAAAGGGCTTCGGCTCGAGAAGATCCGCATGCTGCAGATCGATGAGGCCATGGCGAGATTGCATTACGCCGAACACACCGAGAAGCCCTTCTTCGCTGAATTGGTTGAGTTCATCACGAGCGGCCCGGTCGTTGCCATGCAGTGGTCTGGCGAATCTGCCGTCGGCGTTGCCCGCACTCTGATGGGTGCAACCGATCCCAAGCAGGCCGCTCCCGGAACGATCCGCGGCGACTACGGAATCATCGTCACGAACAACCTCGTGCATGGTTCGGACTCGCGCGAGAGCGCCGAGCGGGAACTCTCCCTCTTCTTCGCGCGGACGGCGGAGGGCGGACAGCGGACGGCTTGATTTCACTGGCTGTGTCCCCGCCACAACCCCAGGTGGTCGACTTCACATAGCCAATCCGCGAAGCGACCGGTAAGCTGTTTGGGTTCTCGAATCTGGGGCCTCTATGGCTGACTCACTTTTTGCCGTCGCTGGTCAGGATATGGCCATCGACCTCGGCACAGCTAACACGCTGGTATACGTGCGCGGCTCGGGCATTGTTCTCAACGAACCGTCGGTTGTTGCCATAAACACTCGCAACAACCGGGCGCTGGCGGTGGGGATGGAGGCGAAGCGGATGATTGGGCGGACACCGTCCTATATCCAGGCGATCCGGCCTCTGCGGGACGGGGTTATCGCCGATTTCGATATAACCGAGAAGATGCTCCGCTATTTCATTCAGAAGGTTCACAAGCGGCGCTGGGCGAAGCCGCGCATAGTGATTTGTGTTCCTTCCGGGATCACTCCCGTGGAGCGGAGGGCCGTCGAAGAGGCTGCCTATCACGCCGGAGCCCGACGGGCGTACACCATCGAGGAACCGATGGCGGCCGCCATCGGGGTGGGGCTTCCCGTCGGGGAACCCTCGGGCAGCATGGTGGTCGACATCGGAGGCGGCACGACCGAGGTGGCAGTCATCTCGCTTGGAGGCATTGTGGTGTCCCGCAGTATCCGCATCGGCGGGGATGAGCTGGACGAAGCCATCATCGATTGGGTCAAGAAGGAATACAACCTACTCCTTGGTGAACGTACCGCAGAACAGATCAAGATGGCCATCGGATCGGCATTCCCGTACGCAGAGGAACCGGCGGCAGAAGTACGGGGCCGCGACCTGATTTCAGGGCTTCCGAAGACCATCGTTCTGTCCAGTCCAGAGATCCGAGAAGCGATTGAGGAACCCGTCCAGCAGACGGTTGATGCGGTCAAATTTACGCTCGACAAGACTCCACCCGAGCTCTCGGCCGACATCATGGAGCGAGGCATCGTGATGACGGGCGGAGGGGCCTTACTCCACGGCATCGATGAGCGGCTTGCCTACGAGACCGGCATGCCGATCGTGACTGCCGATCGACCATTGCAATCGGTCGTTGTGGGTTCGGGGAAGTGCCTCGAAGAGTTCGATGCACTACAGGGGGTCCTGGTCTCCTCGAGCCGCGCCTGAGGTGACCGGCATGCATTCAGTGTCCTGGCGAGGATATCCGACGCTGGGGAAGTCCGGACTATGAGAGAACGGCGCCACCAGGATCGAGCTACTCCCATGTTGGTGGTGCTGGTCGTACTTTCGTTCTTGCTCATGACGTTCGACATCAGGGCTTCCGGCGGTGGCGTGACCGGAACGCTTCGAGAAGGTACCCAATCTGTGTTCGCTCCGGTCCAGGAGTTCGCAACGTCGCTGATCTCCCCGGTGGTGGATTTCATCGACGGCCTGGCCAACCTGGCTGGTCTGAGAGATGAGAACGAGACCCTGCGCCGGCGGATTGCCGAACTCGAGGCCAAGGTGGACGAGGTCGGGACGCTGGAAGCGGAGGTCGAAACCCTCCGGCGCGTCGCCGATCTCACCCTTCCCGACGAATCCATCCCGACCAAGCCGGCCAGGGTGATCGCCCGGGGCGACAATTTCGACTCGAGCTTCACGATCGACAAGGGCACCCGGGATGGCCTGGTAGTCGGCAATCCCGTGGTGGACGAGAATGGGGCGCTGGTTGGAGAAATCAGCATGGCTGCCCCGAGAACGGCAACCGTTGCTCCGATCATACGACCCACCGGTGCCGTTACCGTTGAATCGCAGACCGGCGAGACGGGGATTGCGTTCGGACAAGGAAGTGCCATCCTGCTTCTCGAGGTGAATCCCGCCACGGAGCCTGTGTTTGCCGACTATCTGCTGTTGACCGCCGGGAGCACCAAATTCCCACCCGGGCTGCCGGTCGCCAAAGTGGCCGAGTCGGCCAGTCCGGAAGCTGCCAAGATCAGGACGGAAGCGGTTCCGGTAGCCGACTTCAACCGCTTGAAGCTGGTTGTGGTGTTGCAGTGGACCTTCTCTGCAGAAGACCAGCAGGAGGAGCAACCGGTCACCGATGAAACACCGCCGGCCGATGCCGAATCTGAAACGAGTACACCATGAGGACCAGGGCTATTGGGCTTTCCTTGCTGGCAGCCGCCCTAGCCGTCCTGTTGCAAACCACGCTCTTCGGCCAGGTGCGGATCTTTGGCGTTGCCCCGGATCTAGTGATGTTGACCGTGATCGCGGTGGCGCGCCGGCTCGAGGCCGAACCGGCGGTTTTGCTTGGCTTCACATCCGGCCTCGCTATGGACCTCTTGGGGAGCTCGCCGCTCGGCTTGCGGGCGCTGGTTCTGACGTTGATCGCCTACGCCACCGTGCGGACGAGAGATCGGTTCGACATCAACGTGGTCGCTACGGGACTTGCCGTGGTTCTGCTTAGCTTGCTCGGCGTTGTGTTGGTCGTTGTGATCGGTACGCTGTTCGGGGAAGCGAGCTTTCAAGACCCCAACGTGTTGCGCAAGATCCTTCTGATTCCCATCTACAACCTCGTTCTGGCCGTGGTGGTCTTCCCGCTTGTTACGTTGATCGTTGGGGGTCGGCGGCGAAGGGAGTTGTTACTGTGAAACTCAGCTGGCGGCTTACCTGGATGGTCCTCGTATTTGTTGCGATGTTCGGAGTGTTGTTCACGCGCCTTTGGTTCGTGCAGGTCGCCGCCGGCGAGACGTACGATCGACAAGCCGACAATCAGAATGTCAGCATTATCAGGACCCTCGCCCCGCGCGGCAACATCATCGATCGCGACGGGATCCCGCTGGCCACGAGCACCCTGGAGCCGTGGATCGCCGTCGACCGCAAGCAGATCCCGCTCGAAGATGAGGAGCGGGTCATTCAACAGCTTTCCGGTTTGCTCGAATTGGCGGCCGTTGAGGTCTCCGCCGCTTTTGAAGATGCCGGCTCGGGTGCGAGGTTCTTGCTGGCGGCGGTCGATACCAAAGCGGAGTTCTACGTGCTGGAGCATCAGGACGAATTGCCGGGAGTCGGTATCGAAGAGGTGCCGGTGCGCCGGTACCCGCAGAGTGACGTTATGGCGCATGTGCTGGGCCACATTGGAAGACCCTCGCCGGGAGACCTGGAGGAGAACCCCAACCTCGACCCCAACAGCACCGTCGGGAAATCAGGGGTTGAGCGCTACTACGACGAATCACTCCAGGGAACCCCTGGGTTTGTCGCCAACCAGGTCAACGCGGCAGGCAAGGTGCTCAAACCGCTCGATGAGCGTGCCACCCGGGCCGGAGCGACGCTGCAATTGACGACCGACATCGACGCGCAAAGAGTGTTGGAAGATGCCCTCCAGGAAGGCGTCGATCTGGCCAACCAGGTGAAATGGGCGACTGGTGAATACACCAACCTCGCCGAGCGGTCGGCGGGGGTGGTCATGGATGTCACCGACGGATCCATTCTGGCCATGGGCTCGTATCCAGACTTCGATCCTGGGCTTTTCGTGAGCGGTTTGACCCAGCGAGAGTTTGATGTGCTCCTCGAGAGGAAAGTGTTCAGCAACCTGGCCATCCAGGCTCTTTATCCCCCGGCGTCGACCTTCAAGGCCATCACCTATACGGCTGCGGTCGAAAAGCGGTTGTTCCCCGACGGTACGCTGTCTGCCGACGACCTGATCGAGTGCAGCGCCCGGCTCAATGCTCCTTTCACAGACGCCTCTCAGCTGGTGTGGCGCAACTGGACCTGGCCAAATGACGACGGGTATCAGGATCTCCACACTGCCTTTGAGCGTTCCTGCAACATCTACTTCTGGCAGATTGCGCTCCGCATCTGGAACGATTTCAAGGGGACCGAGCTCGAGAATGTGATCCAGGATTGGGCGCGGGCGGTCGGCATGGGGGAGCGGACCGGCATCGATCTCCCCTACGAAGCGCAGGGCATCGTGCCCGACCGGGAGCTGTTTGCCGAATGGGGCGATGAACAACCCTGGCGGGTGCGCCCTGAAGGATGGTTGGGGGGTGACCTGATGCAGACGGCCGTCGGCCAGGGCGCCGTGTTGAGCACGCCGCTGCAATTGGCGACCGCCTACGCCACACTCGCCAACGGCGGAACCTTTTGGCAGCCAAGGATTGTGCAGCGCTCCTTCGATACCGACGGGCAGTTGATCAACGAATACGAACCGGTGGCGGTCCGCGACATCGGTATCGCGCCTGCCACCGTGCAGGCGCTGCTCGGTGATATGCGGCGGGTCGTTACCGCAGGCACGGCGGCGTCCGCCTTCTCCGATATGGGCGCAGACGCTTACCGGGTGGGCGGCAAGACCGGGACGGCCCAGATGGGACAGGAGTGCGAAGGCGTCGGAGAAGAGCGAGTATGCAAGGACCGCGACAACACCGCCTGGTTTGCCGGGGTAACACCCATCGATAATCCTCGATATGTGGTCGTGGTCGTGGTTGAAGAGGGAGGCAGCGGTGGACGAGTGGCGGCCCCGGTTGCCCGGCATATCATGCAATACCTCCTGGGTCTCGAACCAACCGCTATCAGTGATCCGAAAGTGGAGGGCGACTGATGGCCGTCATCGCCCGCAGTCGCCCGGCCGCCGTCTCGGATCGTCGCCGCCCGACCCCAGACATCATCCTCTTTGTGGCGATGGTCGCACTTTCTGCCGTTGGGGTGCTCATGGTGTATTCGGCCTCGAGGACGCGGCTCGAGGCGCTGGGGATGGATCCGACCGGCGAGATGGTTGACCAAGCGATCTTTGCCGCAGCCGGCCTGGTGCTGTTCTTTGTTGCTTCCTTCATCGACTATCGCGAGTGGCGGAATATCGCCCCGTTCCTCTATATCGCCACGGTGCTGGCTCTTGGAGCCGTTTTCCTTTTTGCACCGGGTTCTGCCCGAGCCCAGCGTTGGATACCCATCGGGTCTTATCAAATCCAGCCGGCCGAATTCGCCAAGATGACCATGATCATGGTCCTGGCGACTGTGTTGGTGCCTGCCAAGGAAGAAGGAATGAGCTGGCGGCGGCTCGTGCAGACGATAGTGGTAGTTGCGATCCCGGCGGTGTTGATCTATATGGAGCCGGACCTCGGAACGATGCTGGTGTTCGCGTTCTTTACCCTCGTGATGCTGTTCGTTGGGGGAACAACTCTGCGGCAGCTGACCGTTCTCATGACGGCGGCCGGGGCGGGGATTCTGGCGATCTGGAAGCTCGAACTCTTGCTTCCCTATCAGATTGAGCGACTCCAGAGCATCTTCAACCCCTCCGCCGCGGATCCGCTGGGTGCCGCTTATAACCGTATCCAGAGCGAGATCGCCATCGGGAGCGGAGGCATCTTCGGAAAAGGGCTGTTTCTCGGCACGCAGACCAACCTCGACTTTGTCCCGGCGCAGACCACCGACTTCATCTTCACGGCCGTTGGGGAGCAACTTGGCTTTGTCGGCGGAGCGCTCGTGTTGCTGGCCTACGCCGTCATCATGTGGCGCCTCGTGGTGATCGCCGTCAATGCCCGGGACCGGTACGGTGTGCTGGTGGTGACCGGGATCGCCGCCATGTTTGCGTTCCATGTCTACATCAACATCGGTATGACGGTAGGTATCGCTCCGGTTACCGGACTGCCGCTTCCGTTCATGAGCGCCGGGGGCTCGACCTTTGTAACCATGGCCATCGCGCTTGGTATTGCCAACTCCGTTTGGCTACGAAGATCTCCGGTTCCGGGGGAGACGTACATTGTGTGACCGGCCCAGCCGGTCACACAAGCTTCCGGCGGCCAGACCGCTTCGCTCCCAGCCAGATCAGTTCCTGCGTGCTGGTTGCTGTCTGCTGGTTGCTACTCTGCCCTTCATGTACCGACGGGGTGAACAGGGCTGGGTCGAGGTTGTATGTGGTCCGATGTTCTCGGGCAAGAGCGAAGAATTGATCCGGCGGGTGACTCGCTCCAAGATCGCCCGAATCCCTGTCCAGACTTTCAAGCCTGCCATTGACGTTCGATACGCAGACGCCGAGGTGGTATCGCACAGCAGCCTGTCGGTGTCGGCAATCCCGGTCGTCGACTCGGCCACTCTGCTCAAGGCGGTCGAGGATGCTACGGTCGTGATTGGTGTCGACGAAGCCCAGTTTTTCGATCAAGGATTGGTCGACGTGGTCGACTACCTGGCCAAAGCGGGCAAACAGGTCATCGTGGCCGGTCTCGACCTGGATTACCTCAGCCGCCCGTTCGAACCGATCCCGACCCTGGCGAGCCACGCCGAGTATGTCACCAAGATGCTGGCTGTTTGCCACCGCTGCGGCGCCCCGGCCGGCTATACGCAGCGCATTGTTCACTCGGACGAGCTCGTGGTGCTCGGTGCCACCGATGCCTACGAGGCGCGGTGCCGGCTTTGCTACGACCCCACCGAACCCGAGCAGCCAAAACTGATCGAGTAGGGGACTTCGGCCCCTACTCAGCTTCCAGCTTCCAGACCGCTTCGCTCCCAGCATCCAGCCAGGACCGTGTTACGCCTGGTTGCTGGTTGCTGGTTGCTGGTTGCTGCTTAGAACCACTCTGCGTGCTACGCTGGGATCAGGTCGCCAGTCGGCGGCTACTGTTTCGCGAACTCGAACGGAGAGAGCGGTGGGTTT
>JAHEDM010000105.1 GCA_024641205.1 Actinomycetes bacterium | reverse complement strand
GCATCACCCCTTTGGGAAGCCCGGTCGTGCCGCTCGAGTAGGGCAGAGTGACCAGATCGTGGGTGGGGTCGACTGTGGTCTGCCCGTCGACCGGGTCGGCGGCCAGGAGAGACAGGAACGAAGTGGCGTCTTCGCTTGGATCGAGCGTGAAGATCTCTTCGACCGGGCTGTTGGCGGCGGCTTCGCGGGCCGTCTCGAGGAACAGGGAGATGGTGACCATCAGCTTGGCCCCGGCGTCATTGAGCTGATACTCGACTTCTTCGGCCGTGTAGGTCGGGTTGATGGTGGTGGAGATGCCGCCCAGCAAGGCAGCGGCATGAAAGGCGATGGCGTACTCGGGCAGGTTGGGGGCCATGATGGCCAGCACATCGCCTGCTTCGAATCCGCAGGCGGCCAATCCGCCTGCCACCCGCTTGGTGAGATCGTAAAGCTGACCGTAGGTATAGGACCGTCCGGTCGGTCCGTCGATCACGGCAGTCTTTTCGGCCAGTTCTCCGGCATGGCGGAACACGGCGGGCGTTATTGCGATGTTCGGTATCTCTACCTCGGGCAGGGGGCTGGTGAAGATCATGGTGGTTTCTCCTGGCAACGGCCGTGCGGTCCGAGATTACCGGTACCTGCCGGGCGGTGTCGGGAGAGCATCGGCGAGGCTCATTCATCTTCTCCATTACAGAAACTCAACCGGTAACCTGCCTGATACTCCCTGGAGGCCTTCCGTGACCTGTGGTGTTTGTGGAACCGAGAATCGCTCCGACCGCAGATTCTGCAAAGAGTGCGGCAATCCGTTGAGTGTCGTCTGCTCGCACTGCGGCACACAGAATGACGCTGACGACAAGTTCTGTGGCAGTTGTGGGAAGCCGCTCGGGGAAGGAGTGGCGCCACCCGTCGAGCAGGGCGCAGGAGAACCAACCGCTCCCGACGTTGCCGAGAAGCGCTTCATTTCGGTGCTCTTTGCCGACATCGTCGGCTACACCACCTACTCGGAACACCGCGACTCTGAAGAGGTCAGGGACATGCTGACCGTCTACTTCGATCGGGCCCGGGAGATCATCGAGCGTTTTGGGGGCACCGTCGACAAGTTCATCGGTGACGCCGTCATGGGAGTGTGGGGAGCAGCGGTCGCCCGTGAAGATGACGGCGAACGGGCGGTCCGGGCCGGATTGGAACTGGTGGATATGGTGGCCGGGCTCGGCGAGGAACTGGGCCAGCCCGAACTGAGATTGCGGGCCGGGGTCAATTCGGGAGCTACCTCGGTCGGCCCCGGTGGCAATCACCAGGGCCTGGTGGTCGGCGACCTGGTCAACACGGCGTCTCGTTTGCAGTCGATCGCCGAACCGGGCACGGTTTTTGTGGGAGCTACCACCCACTCGGTCACCTCCCGTTCCATTGACTATGAGCCGATGGGGGAGAAGACCGTCAAGGGGAAGATGGAGACCGTGGCGGCCTGGAAAGCCATCCGGGTGGCGGGCATGGTGGGCGGCCGGACGGATGGGGACATCCGTCGTCCACCTTTTGTCGGCCGCGATCGTGAGATGCGCCTCCTGAAGGATCAGCTGGCCGCCGTCGAAAGTGAGCAACGTGCCCGGCTGGTCTCGATCGTTGGAGAGGGCGGTATCGGCAAAACCCGGCTGGCCGAGGAGTTCAAGAAACATATCGACGGGTTCAGTCAGGAAGTCTACTGGCACCAGGGGAGGTCGCCCTCCTACGGCGACGGCGTGACCTTTTGGGCCCTCGGGGAGATGATTCGCCGGCGAGCGGGCATCGTTGAAAACGAAGACCCGGCCCGGGCCCGTACCCGGCTGCGTACCTGTGTTGCCGAGTTCGTTTCCAACGATGAAGACCGTCGCTGGATCGAGCCCCGGCTCGAGGGCCTGTTAGGACTTGGGGAGATGCCGGCCGGAGGCCGCGCCGAGCTCTTCTCGGCGCTACGGTCGTTCTTCCAGCACATAGCCGCCCGGGGTACGACCGTTCTGGTATTTGAGGATCTCCACTGGGCCGACTCCGGTCTGGTCGATTTCGTCGCAGAACTCGTTGAACGCTCGGCCCGTTCGCCGATACTGGTGATCACCCTGGCCCGCCCCGACCTGCTTGACCGGCACCCGACCTGGGGGGCGCAACATCGCAGCTCCATGGCAGTGCGGTTGGCCCCACTCACCAACCCGGATATGCAACAGATGCTCACCGAGTACTTGCCGGGCGTAGACGGCGAAGTGATCGGGAAGCTGGTCGAACGGTCGGCGGGCATGCCGCTCTACGCGGTCGAGATGGTCCGGATGCTCACCACGACGGGCCAGCTGGTCGAAGCGGGGGAGGGTTTTCTCTATGAGGGCGATCTCGCCTCGATGGCCCTTCCGGATTCTCTGCAGGCCGTCATCGCGGCACGGCTCGATCGTCTCGACCCGGCCGAGCGGTCGCTCCTGCAAGACGGGGCTGTGCTCGGTCAGACATTCACCCCCGAGGGCCTGATGGCGCTGCGCGGCGGAGAGACCGACGATCTCGAGGTGGATCTTCGCAGGTTGGTCCAGCTTGAGCTCCTGGACCTGGAGGACGACCCGCGGTCTCCCGAACGCGGCCAGTATCGCTTCCTGCAGTCGCTGATCCGTGAGGTCGCCTATCAGCGTCTCAACCGGCCCGACCGGCGGTCCCGACACCTGGCCGCCGCCCGCTATTTCGAGGCGTTCGACGATACGGAGCTTGCCGGTGTCGTCGCCGGCCACTACATGGGCGCCTACCAGGCCAGTCCGGAGGGCCCCGAAGGTGAAGAACTGGCCGCACGGGCTCTGCAGGGGTTGGCCGATGCTGCAACGCGGGCTGCCACTCTCGGGTCGCACCGTCAAGCGATGGACTTGCTCGATCAAGCCATCGAGCTATCCGTACCTGAGGAGCAGCGGGCCGGCTTCCGCCTGCAGGCAGCCGCGTACGCCGAGGCGCAGACAGAGGTTGAGCGAGGTCTGGCCTACATCGAAGCTGCTCGCGCCTACTTCGATAGGATCGGCGACCTCGAAGGCATTCGGATGGCCGCAACGGCGCACAGCAGCATCCTCAACAGCCACTATCGCTCCGACGAAGCCTTGACCGTGATTGAGCCCGTGTTTCGAGAGGTCAGGACCA
Source organism: Actinomycetes bacterium (assembly GCA_024641205.1). Taxonomy (GTDB): domain Bacteria; phylum Actinomycetota; class Acidimicrobiia; order Spongiisociales; family UBA4744; genus UBA4744. The sequence goes on along the minus strand of JAHEDM010000105.1, from coordinate 4,641 downwards.
TTGACGATCCAGTTACCGTCCGGCTCGCCGCCGAAGCCGCGCGCAGCTTCGCCCTGACCGCCAACCACGCTCCGGCTATTGAGGCAGTGGTGCGCCTGCTCCCGGCCGCTTCGTCGCTAGGGCTCACCGAAGTGACGCTGGACAGCCTGGTCACCCAAGCGACGGCCCTGGCCTGGCGGGGCAGGGTCATGGAATCACGGGTGCTCTTTCGGGGTGCAGCGGCCGTCGCCGAGGACCATGGTCTGCTCCGGGTGACCGGCCGGGCACTCAATAATCTGGCGTCCACGTTGTACTTGGACGATCCCCAGGAAGCTATACGTGTCGGCGAGCGGCTCCAGGACGTGGCCGTGCGGCTGGGTGACTTCTCGTGGATGGTGCGCAACGCCGGCGATGCGGCATCCACCTACGTAACCCAGGGCCGCTACGAGGAGGCGCTTGCCAGACTGGACGAATTCGAGGAAGAACAGCTATCTGACTTTTGGAAAGCCTGGTGGGTGGCGAATCGGGCCCTCGTCGAACTGCGCACGGGGCAATCCCCCGACGCTTTCCAGAGGACAATGGATGCGCTGGCCTTTTACGACACGGAAACCGACCCTCAACTGCGATCCGGCATCGATCAAGCCAAATGCCAGGTGTACAAGTGTGTCGGTCGGTGGGATGACGCCTACGACCTCGCCATGAAGATCGATCACATCAATACCGGCATCGGCCTCTATGAGGCGGCCCAGGCAGCCGCCTGGACGCGACGAACGGACCGGGTCGAGGAGGTGGCGGCCTCCTTCGCGGAGAATGCCAACCAAGGAGTGCTGGTCGACGGTCTTGGCATGTACCTGGATGGAACGCGGGCCGCCCTCAGTGGTGACACCGATCAAGCAGCCGATCTATTCACGTCGCTCATCGAGTTGTGGGGGCCTGTGGTCATCGAGGAAGATCTCGCCATCGTGCAGACCACCCTTGCGATGCTGGTCGGTCGGAACCATCCTGCCGCAGCTCAGGCTGCACAGGCCGCCTACGACTGGCTGGCCTCGACCGGGACCACCTGTTTCGTGGAGGTCTGGGCGGACGGTCTACCCACTCCGGCAGACCAAGGGGCGGCGGCTGTCGGCTGAGGATGGGGCGGGGCCGGGTGGCGGATCAAGCGGTCCTCGCGGCCGGGTAGCGTCGGCGGTACACCATGGCACATATCGAACACGAAATGACTCAGCCCTCGCCGCTCCTGGACGAGCGCGGCCGGCTCGTCCAGACCGGGTGGGCACGACAACCGCTGCTCGACTGCAATCTCGAGCAGGCTCGTTTCTATCAGGTTCGCCCGCTGCAGCGCTTCCGGATCAAGCGGTGGGACTACTACGGCGTCACCTCACCCGACCTCTACTTTTCGGCCACCCTCGCCGATCTTGGCTACGCAGGGCAGGTATTCGTCTATGTGGTCGATTTCGCGGAAGGGACCTACCACGAAGAGACCGTCACCGTTCCCCTGGGGAGGGGGATCACCCTGGCGCGCAACAGCAACGAGGGGGAAAGCCGGTACGACGGTCGCAACCTGCAGGCACGCTTCGACGTCGAGGGGGAGATCCGCCGGGTAGAGGTCGATTGGGCGGATTTCGGAGGAAGTCCGCTCAGGGCCGATCTTCGATTCCGGGTACCAACCGACCACGAGTCGACGGTGGTCGTCATCCCCATCGGTAATCGCCGCTTCTACTACAACCGTAAGATCAACTGCCTGCCCGCCGAAGGCTTGCTCCGGATCGGTGATACGACTACCCGTTTCGACCGCGCCACCACTCTCGGGAACCTCGATTGGGGAAGAGGGGTGTGGGACTACAACTCGTTCTGGGTCTGGGCCAGCGGCTCAGGATTCCTGGCCGACGGCAGGCGGGTCGGGCTCAACATGGGATTCGGTTTTGGGGACACCACCGCTGCAACCGAGCACACGTTGCTGCTCGAGGGGCGGATCCACAAGTTGCCCGATGTCGCGACGGATTACGAACCAGGGGACTTCATGCGACCCTGGACGATGCGTTCCGACCGGGTCGACCTTACTTTTTTGCCTTTCCTGGAACGAAAGGCAAAGACCGATTTGTTGTTGATCCGCTCCGAGGTCCACCAGCTCTTCGGGCGATATGACGGCACGGTGCTTGCCGATAGTGGTGAATCGATTGTGATCGAAGGGTTGGTCGGTTGGGCGGAGGAACACAACGCCCGCTGGTAGGCCCTCGCCCTTGTAACGGGGGTTGAACCGAGCCCATGAGAGCGTCGACACCACCCGTTTGTGATGCGTCGCGCTTTGAAACCGACGGCTGTGAATCGACCAGGCGGTCGTTTGTTCTGCCTCTCCCGCCGGCGGGAGAGGCAAACAGATGTCGTTCCTTTGTCCCAGTCCGTTTGCGGTGAACTCTTCCTTTTCTTGGCGGTTAGTGTCTTGCCCCCTTGGTCACGGATTGCTGCATGGACGCGGGAAGTCCCACAGACGTCTCCGCCTATGGGACTTCCATCGAGGCGGTCCTGGCGGACCGACTCTCGACCTCCGGTGATCCAGCCCAGAAGGACTTACGTTTCCGGCCGTGCGTACAACATACACCAGGTTGGCCCGTCCCTGTTGTTCTTTTCCCGAAGCGCAACCGCCGCCGGTGTTACCGGGAGCGTTCGAGGATGCCCCGCACATACAAGGCCTGGCCGGCATGCTGGAGGTTGTCACTAATCACACTGACCAGACGTACCCCGACCGAGACCGGCGGATCGTACGAACGATCGATGATGCGGTCGAGCTCGTCGGCGTCAACGGCCGCCAGGTACTCGATCGTGCGGTTCGAGACGGCCGTGTGGTACCCGGCCAGAAGCTCGAATCCCTGCGGTTTAACCGCCGCCACTTGCTCCGAGGTATGACCGTACCCGGTGTCGAGGAGATCGGACGTCATATCGAACCGGCCGGCCCAACCGTCGGTGACCCAGGTCTGGTCCCGCCCGGCGATCTCCGCCACATGGTCGTCCTGGATTCGGGTCAGGTGCCAGACGAGCCAACCGATCGAATTAGCGGCGGCTTCGGGTCGATACACAAGGGCATCGACGTCGAGCCCGGCCACCGACCGCTCTACAAGCTGTCGGATCCGGCTGAAGGCATCTGTGAGGACGTCGCTTGTTTTCATCTCTTGTACCTCATGGGGGTGGGGCGGTTCTGCCCTCTCCAACTTATCGCCGTTTCGTCTGGCAGAAAAGTGCACCTTGCCGCCGGGCCGCTGAGGCGAGACGATGAATGTGCGGAAGGGACCGACCCCGCAGCGGTGGATCGCTGAGCCATCCGATCAGCCGGCCAACGAATCCGTCTCGTGCGGGGAGCCGGGCGCCATGTTCTCTTGCCAGCCTCGATAGAGGATTCGAGAGAACGGCACGCTGGAAGCGCCGAGAAGGGCGATGAGTGCAATCAGCACCACCTCGTTTCCCTCGCCTGCGAGCACGAGCGCTGGTAGGCCCTCAACCAGGCCGGGCATTGCTACCAACACCCACGGCCATACGGGGCGGTCAAAACCCATCGCTGCGGCAAACAGAAAGGCTGCCGAGTACTCAGCCGCCTGCCCCGATTCAAGATGGCCGCTTGGCGAGAAGAGGAGAATGCCGAGATAGCCGATGACAAGAGCCGGAACGGCGAGCATCAACACGGCGGGCACCTGGAACGGGTTGCGAACTCCCTTCACGTGCCGTGCCACCACCAACCCCGGCAGGATGACTATCAGCAACTGGGCGGCCGATCCGAGCCAGGTCACCCAATGGCCGTGGTCAAACGCCAATCGGCCGTAGCCGGCATCGAACTCGGGCAGCATCGAGCCTGTGTTTCCCTGAAAGAAAGCCAACAGGAGGGGCATGGCGAAGATGGCCACTGCGGGTCCGGCAAACAACCAGCGCCGCCCCCGTCGCGCGAGGGAGAAACCCACGATGGTGAGCATCACAGGAAGCCAGGTCATCTGGACGCCAACCCACCGATACCTGCTCAACGGTCCCAGCACCTCGGAAGCGCTGAACTCATACTCCGTCGTGCGGTAGAACGCCTCCCACGCCCGATAATCCAGAGTGGCGACCACTAACTCGATCGCCACGATGGTCACAATCGACCCCACCAGGACTGCCAGGGCCCGGCGAGGGATGGCCGTGGTCCGGCGTTCTGTAGTTGGATGCACGCTGTAACTATCGACCGCACGTGCTCATGCCTTGAAGAGCGGTGTTGGGTTTATCCGGGACGGTGCCGTTTCTTGTTCTTACACCCGACCAGGCCGGGAGATCCAATCCCGGCCGGCCGCCGCCGGTGAGTAACCTCTGATCGGCATGGAACCTACGTCTCAGAACATCCGCGATGAGTTGTTGCGGGCCGACATCCGGCGTCTCGGGGCGCAATTGGGCGAGTCGCTGACGCGCCAAGAGGGTCGCGAACTGCTCGAGCTGGTCGAGGAAGTGCGAGCTCTTACCAAGTCGATCCGTACGGGCGGAGATATCGAAGCCGGTGTCCGACTTGAAACGGTGCTCCAGGATCTCGATCTTGGCCAGGCCATCAACCTGGTCCGAGCTTTCTCCGCCTACTTCTACCTGGCCAACGTCGCCGAACAAACCCACCGCATCGGAGATCTGGCGATTGCCGATGCCGGGCGTACGTTC
>JAHEDM010000104.1 GCA_024641205.1 Actinomycetes bacterium | reverse complement strand
TCGGAAGAGTCGCAGACCAAAGGGACCGAACCTGAAATCTCGACAACAACAACCCTGGCACCATTCGGAGTCAGCCAATCAGGAGGCAACGAAACGGCAGGCCCTCCTCCTCCACCTCCTCCACCGCCCCAATCACTCGAAGCAATCATCGGTGAACCACCGGCAGAAGAAGGCCCGTGGACTCGCTCCGTATGGATGGCGATCATCGCCCTCCTACCGATCGCTGCATTGTCCCTCATGGCAGGTTTCAGAGAAACGAGCCGGCGGTAAACAAGGTCCATCGACGGTTAGGCAGAACGCCCAACCGATGGAGTTGACGCTCTTCTTGGGCACCTTCTAACCCCGCAGCCTCCGGGTCAGGTTGAGGATCAGCTCGCCGAGTCGGTGGTCGTTGCTCACATCGGGAACGAGGTGCAAGGAACTGATGAAGGCTCCTTGAACAGCCCTGCGACACTAATCGAAACGATGGCGATCAAGGGCGGCGCCGGCAGGTCTCTCGGAGAAACCGGAGTCGTCGCCGAGACCGGATCATTCGATCCGGTGACTTGTGATCTCTGTTTCCGGGATGAAGGTTGGATCTCGCGGGACGGGTCACCGCGAATAGATCGCTGAGGACAAGTCAGTCTTTGGGGAGAGTCCGACGGAGGCTCTTCCCGAGAACGTGCGACATCATTCGCTCGCGGTCGAGGACGCCCGTACCACCAGATTCCGGACGGAGAGCACACCAGCCAGTTGGCATTCACACCTGGTACCCGAAGGGTGTCTCAGTCGGGTGTTGATACGCCGCGTCGCACGAGATCGCAAACGAATCGTTCGTCCGTCCAACCTATAAATCACGCTGGGACGGAGTATGACCTCGCGAGCGGCGCCGGACGTGTAGTCGGCATGGGTCTCGGTCCTCCGACACCATCGCTAACTACACGCGGTCGGGACTCGACGAGGACCCGGCCGTCTTGGTGGTAGGTGACGTCGATTCCCATCTTTTCATAGACGGCGGCCTTGTCTGTGGGGTCGGCGGCGGCGAGTGTCGCGGTGATGTCCCGGAGGCTGGTCACCAGGGCTTTGATGTCGTCTTTGGTGAGCTGGGTGGTGGGGTTGTTGCCGAGGATTCTTTCGAGGCGCTGACGTTCCTGAGCAGTGTCAGCGATCCACCGTCCTACGGTTGGTCCTGCTTCGGGTTCGGTGCAGACGATGCTGCGGTAGCTCTCGAGTTCGTGGTCGAGTTCGGCGATCCGTTTCCGGATCTCGTCGCGTCGGGCTTGGTCGTCGGGATCAGGACCCCAGAGGAAGGACCATCCGATGAACCGTCGACTACCAATCCCGCATCACCAGCGCCCACTAATGCCTGCGTCGCTGGCCGACAGCGCGATCGCGCACAGAACCCTGTCAACACCACACGCACGCGCAACAAGTTGCCTGATGTCTACATGTAGATATGCAGAGAGGTCCTGATGCATGTCGACAGAGGCACGTTGGCCAGGATCGACCGCAAGCTGCTTGCAGGGCTCGGCCAGGACGCCAAGTTTCAGATGCTCAGGGGGCCGGTGACGGCAGCCAAGTGGTCGACGTGGAAGCGGTACTGTGACGCGCTCGGGACATCGATGGGCCGAGCCGTCATGGCCCTGATCGACCGCGAGCTGGTGGGCGTGTTCGGCGAGTCGACCGGGGAGGAGGTGCCACTCCTTGCGGGCCGAGCCGATGAACAGTTAGCGGCACGGGAGGCGCAAGTCGGTGCACGTGAGCGTGAGGTCAAGGCGGCAGAGGAGCGTCTCCGCAGGTGGAACGAACAGCTGCGACTCAGGGAGGACGAATTCAGAACGTCGAAACGGCAGGTCGAGGTCGGATCGAAGATGCTTCCTTGGACTCGCGATCCCGGCGCGAAGGTGGGTCGAAATGAACGATGCCCGTGCGGGTCAGGGTTCAAGTACAAGGTCTGCCACGGCCTGACGGGTCGATAGCTCCAGGCGCGAATTCCAGCGGTGTATGGGGTGGAGAAGTCGGTGCCACTCCAAGGCACGCCCGGCCCACTACCTCGTCCCGCTCGCCGATCGCGCCTCTCACGCTGTTGGTACACCTCATCCACGACCCTCAACGCCTCCCGACAGGGAGGGACGTCCTCGAATGTCACGCCTCTAGTCCTTTCCAGCGTCTGGTGGCTCGCCGGGTGTCAGCAGACGAAGACGATGCGCAGCGTGAATGAGGAGAGTGGCCTCACGCTGGACGATCTCATCGTCGAGGTCGTGACCGATGGGGCTGCGCAGGTTCAGTCCGGTTCGATGAGAAATCGCGGACCCAACCCCTCCCTGACATGACGCATCCGGGTGGACAACCGATTGGCGACCCGCTCCCTGGGCGGCAACCTGTCCGGGGTCAATCGCCGACCAGCACGAGCGGGCAGTCCCTGAACGGATGGTCTACGACCCGCATCGGCTGTCCGTAAACCTCACTGAGGATGTCATCGGTGAATATCTGTTCAGCAGTCCCTTCTGTGCGGACCGATCCTCCCGCAATCATCACTACTCGAGTCGCGTAGTGGGCAGCAGCGTTGAGGTCGTGCAGGACGGCAACTACGGTGTTCCCCGACTTGGCCATCTGCCTGAGTTCTGCCATGACACGCTGTTCGTGGGCAACATCGAGTGCTGTCGTTGGCTCATCGAGCAGCATGAGGGAGGCACGCTGCGCCAGAACCCTGGCAAGTGAAACCCGCGACTTCTCGCCTGACGACAGAGTTGAGAAGACGCGTTTAGCGAGGTGGGTTGTTTCGGTTCGCTCAAGAGCGTCGATTACGACCGACTCGTCGGTCTCCGCCGAGTTGTCGGGGTTCAGTCGGTGAGGGTGACGGCCCATTGCGACGACGGCCTCGACGAAGAACGGGATCTCGGTGGTGCTGTGTTGGAGAAGCATCGACCGCTCGAGAGCCAACTCGTCGTATTGGTAATCCTCGATTGGTTTGTCACTCAGCAGGACACGTCCTCCGGAGGGCCTGAGGTCGCCGCCCATGAGGCGGAGCAGCGTCGATTTGCCGGCACCGTTCGGGCCCACCACTGCCACAAACTCCCCCGCTTCAGCGCGGAAATCGACCGCAGAGACGAGATCGGTCTTCCCGACCCGGTAGCCGATGGAGTTGGCTGCGAGCATGGTCATGTCTTCTGTGCCCGGCCGACGAGCCAAACGAAGAACGGGCCTCCTATCACGGCCGTGACAAGACCGACCGGCAGTTCGATCGGGGAGATGGCGATCCTGGCAGCCAGGTCGGCGAGTACCACAAAGAGGGCTCCTGCCAGCAGACTGGCGATGATCAGAGGCCGGTGGGAGGGTCCCGTGAATCGCCTGATTATGTGAGGGATCAGCAGGCCCACGAAGCCGATTACTCCAACGGCTCCGGTTGCGGCGCCCGCGACGAGGCCCACGCCCATCAACAGAATCGTGGTTGCGAAATCGACGTCGACTCCCAGATGACGGGCTTCAGTCTCTCCCAGAGCGAGGAGGTCCAAAGTGCGAGCGGCGGTGGCGAGACCGACGACTCCAAGCCCTCCGACCGTCAGCGTCGTGGCAACGGTCTGCCACGTGCTCCCGGCGAGGCTGCCGAGCAACCAGAACTCGATCGGGGGGACTTTGGCGCGGTCGGTTCCGAATACGACAAACCCCACCCAGGCGGTGAGGGCGGCTGATAGCGCTACGCCGGTGAGGATGAACCGGTTGGGCTGATTGCCGCGCCGTCTGCCCAGACGGCGCACGATCAAGCCTGTCAGGAGGCCGGCGACCGCACCGCCGGCTATCGCTCCTTGCGTGGCTCCGGCCACCGCTCCGATTACTGCACCGAGAGAAGCGCCTGGGCCGATGCCGAGTATCTGCGGGTCGGCCAGCGGATTGCGAAAGGTCCCCTGCAGAACCACGCCTGCCATGGCAAGCATTGCTCCGACCTGGATGCCCATCAAAACGCGAGGGAGTCGGATCGCCCATACCACCGAGTCGGCGAGAATGCCCGGATCAGCGCCGCCTTCCAGGCCAATCCTTCGGAGGAGAACGCCTGCCACTTGGCCGGGCACGATGGTGACGGCGCCCATCGAGAGGCTGAAGCCGACCGCTGCCAGTAGCAGAGTCCATAGAGCGACCGTGATTCCTCGCCGCTGGGAGGCGAACGGATCGAAAGGTCGGCTAGTGCCGATGGTTGGTGCGGTCATCTTCCTGCAAGCTCAGGGTGCAGATCTTTCACAAACTCAAGCAAGGCTTGACCCGCCCGCGGCCCGAAGTTGAAGAAGTAGGCCTCGTCGTAGGTGAGGAACGCTCGGGTTTGCCCGGCCGGTGTCTCCGCAACACCGGGAATCGCCAGGAACGCATCAGCACCACCCAGTGCTTCGAATCCGGCCGCCGGTAGGACGAAGATGTCGGGGGCGGCAGCTACTAATGCCTCGGGTGTCACAAGAGCAGCACCAAAGATCCCGGTGGCGGCGGCGACGTCAACCGCGTTGGCTCCCTCGATCATCGAAGAGGTCGGCATCCCAGCACCGAACAGCAACACCAGTTCGGGTCCTCTGACATACACAAACGCTGCATTCGGCTGCGTCTCGGCCTTGGCAGCCAGGGCCTGAGCCTCTGCGATCTCGCTGTTGACACGTTCCGCCAACTCTCGACCGGCCTCCGGAACCCCGAGAACCTCCGCTACCTGAGAGATCTTCGTCTCTATACCGTCCAGAGTCGTCTGGTACTCGAACACAACAACCGGGATTCCAGCATCTCGGATCTGCTGCAAGACCTCCGGGGGGCCAACCTGGGTGTCGGCCAGCACAAGGGTGGGTCCGAAGGCCAGAACCGGCTCAGGGGCCAGTTGCTGGCCGAATCCAACCACCGGCAAGTCGGCCGCCTCGGCCGGGTAAGTCGTGGTCACATCAACGGCAACGACACTGCCGGCAAACCCGAGTTTGAAGGCGATCTCGGTGAGATCGCCGTTCAACGAAACGATCCGGCTCGTGTCGACGATGGTCGACTCCACCCCATCGGCTCCAACGAAGGACACCGATGCGGGTTCCGATGCCAACGTCGTCGAGGTAATCGAGGTCGTGGTCGTGGGCGACAAAGTCGTCGACGTGGACTCGACCACATCCACCTCTGTCGTTGCCACGGCTTCCTCGGTTGTGGTACCTCCGCATGCAGTCACAAGCAGTGCGAGAATCAGCAAGAGGGTGAAACGATGGATGTTCATCATGAAGAGGTCCCTTCGGATGCATAGGCGATTTGCTGCGCAGAGTGGATCGATACGGCGGCGACATCAACCATCGCCCGATAGCCCAGCCATATCAGTGTCAGGCCCAGCAATTCCGTTACGTAGAGCACTTCAACGTGTCCGGCCCGAGTAAACGATCCACCGATTCCAGGGAGAAGGGCTCCCACCGCGATGAGGGCGTTGCCCTTCACCAGTGATTTGGGACGATCAGATCTGCGCCAGTACCGCCACGCAGACCAACCCGCTCCGCCCACCAGGAATATGAGGGCATAGGTATTGAGCAGAGGGGAAAAGAGACGCACCCATTGCCACCCCATCACGGCGCCGGACAAACGGTGTGGTTCCACCTCATCGAGGAGAATCGGGGTGGCCAAGACAAACACTGCCACGATCGCCGCATAGGTGAGCATGGCCACGGTCAATCGGTCGGCCGTTCGCTTCTTCATGAGCAGGTAAACGGTCCCTTGCGCCAGCGGGGCGCCACCCAGCAAAGCGCCGGCGATGTACCACGACCGAAAGAGCGGTTCACTCCACCCGAATATGGTCGTGCTGGCCTCAGTCAGGGTGCCCAATCCGAACAGGGCCACACCGACCATCCACCAGAACAGATATCGTGCCTGTGGTTTCTGGCGCCAATGCCGCCACAGCACCACAGTGAATACCACCGCCACCAAAGTCGTGACCAGCGGCGTGTAATGAATCAGGCTCCGATCGCCGAACATTCAGGTCCCTCCTCGAATCAAGAAGCAGGCTACGAAAAGAAATGCGGACGTCGAGTCGGCATGGATCGGACACGGAGTCGGATTCACAAGGCGGCAGCCTCCGAGAAACAGCTCTTGCCAAACTCTCGATGTCCCGGGCACTCACCCCGTGAGGAGAAGGCAGATCTTCTTTCCCATCACAGGCCGTTGGATTGGGAGTTTCTCTTCCAATAGAACAACCCAGCCGGTAGCATGTCGCCCACGCAACGTGAGGGGACCCGATGGCGAGATATCGATCCGTCCAGACTGTGCTGGTTGTGGCAGTGATGATCATGGGACTGGCAGCCGCCGGCGCCTCAGCACCTGTTCAACGTTACAGCTACCTGGTCGTTCTCGAGTCGGGCGGCGGCCCCTCAAGTGTGATCGCTGCAGAACTTGCCGCGGAGTTCGGCGGCGAGGTCGGCTTCATCTACGAACATGCGATTCAAGGTTTCTCGGTGACGCTGTCGGAACGAGCGGCAGCTGCTCTTGCTCGCAACCCCCGGGTCGCGTACGTCGAAGAGGACCAGGTTGCTTCGATCGAGGAACAAGTGACATCTACCGGTATCCAGCGGATCTTCGCCGACACGAATCCGAATCTCGACATCGATGGAACCGACGACTTCCGTGTCGACGTCGACGTCGCCGTCATCGACACCGGTGTGGATTTCGAACATCCGGATCTCAACGTGGTCGGCGGCGTGGACTGCGCATCCGGCGGACCGTTTGGAGGGTCTTGCAGTTCCGGCGGTGACGACAACCATTACCACGGCACTCATGTGGCGGGCACGATCGCCGCCATCGACAATGGCATCGGTGTGGTCGGTGTTGCACCCGGGGCACGCATCTGGGCGGTGAAGGTACTCAACCAGCGCGGCAGCGGATACACGTCGTGGATCGTGGCCGGGATCGACTGGGTGGCTGCCAATGCCGACACGATTGAAGTCGCCAACATGAGCCTGGGCGGGAGCGGATTCAGCCAGGCCGAGTACGACGCCATCCAGGGAGCGGTGGATGCCGGTGTGGCGTTCGCCGTTGCCGCCGGCAACAGCGGCGACGACGCATCGAAGTACAGTCCGGCCGCCTTCAACAATGCGCTGACAGTTTCGGCACTGGCCGACTTCGACGGTACTCCGGGAGGCAACGGTTCGCCCACTTGCCGGACCGACGAGGACGACACGCTCGCCAACTTCTCGAACTTCGGGTCCGCGGTCGATATTGCGGCACCAGGAGTCTGCATCCTTTCCACGTTCCCGCTCGAACAGGGCGGATACGGAACGATTAGCGGCACTTCGATGGCCTCCCCCCATGTCGCCGGAGTCCTGGCACTGCTCGCAAGCTCGAGCAAACCGGGTAACGAAGTGGACGTGCACAACCTCTACAGCCAGGTGATCGGTGAGGGGAATCTGAACTGGACCGACGATTCGGGCGACGGGGTCAAGGAACGGCTACTCGATGTAACCGGCTTCGCCGCCACGCTGATCGCCACCGGTGAGACCGGAAACACGCCTCCCTCCGTATCGATCAGCAGTCCGGCCGACGGGACGATCTTCGATTCGGATACTTCGATCTCGTTCATTGCGTCGGCGTTCGACACCGAAGACGGCGGCCTAACCGACAGCGTGACATGGGCCTCGAGCCTCGACGGGACTCTGGGAACGGGAGGCACCGTTAGAGCGACCCTATCCGACGGCACACACAGCGTCACTGCCTCAGTCATCGATTCGGACGACAACACGGCGACGGCCAGCATCACGATCACAGTGTTTACCAGCACGAGCGCCGGGCTGACGCTC